>CAYYHS010000253.1:0-4832 GCA_964471785.1 uncultured Chitinophagaceae bacterium | reverse complement strand
GCTGATTTGCCGAGCGGTGTGTACTTGTACAGGCTTCAGGCGGGCTCCTTCCGCGAAACAAGGAAGCTCATGTTACTCAAATGAAGGCGTGCGGTTCTGACCTTATGCAGTCTAATTGCTGCTTCCCCTCAAGCAACTTCCGTAATATTGAACAGCCTCTTTCGGCATATGCCGGCAGAGGCTGTTCGATTTCAACGATACCCCGTAACAAATTGTCCGCGCTTTATTTCGTGTATACCATTTTTATCGATTGAGAGAAGTTTAGAGCTTGCATCCGGCAGAGATACATTCCGCTTGCAAGGCCTGTGGCGCTCCAATTAAGGTCATGTTCGCCTGCGGGGACGATGCCATCGACAAGCGTCTCGATTTCCTGGCCCGCCATGTTGTAGACTTTGAGAGAAACGTGTTCAGTCCTTGGGAGGAAGAAAATTATCCTGGTGGATGGATTGAACGGATTCGGAAAATTCGGACAGAGCTGGAAATCATTGGGCTGCGTAATCTTGGGTTGGGGACGAACTGAGGTGACCAAACTTGCACCGTCACCAAGGATCTCGATTTCACTCAGCTGATTTGTGCCGACCCCTTTTTGATTCAGCAAATATAGGTAGTTGTCGCACGTGCCTCCGCCAGGCAAGGGGAGAGTCGCCGCTTCGCAGTCGAGTCCCATCAGGAAGGCTCCGATGCTGTCGACCGCCACCGGATCCTTGCCGGCAAACAGCGCATGGCTTTCATACGGCTCAAACGTCGTTATCCAGACGCCCTCGCCTCCTTTGGAATTTTTTATTGCATCCACAACCGCAAGGTGAACCGGCCGGGCAGCGTTTAGATCGCAGATCGACCGGGGAAGATATGACGCTGACGAGTCCCCTGTCGGGTTATGAATCTTCTGTCTACGGCCCGTGTTAGTTGGGATTGTGTAGAGTTGTTTGGGAACCGTGCCAACCTGGTTCTTGAGGGAGCATGTGAGCCCGGCCTCTGCATGGTGCTTCAGCTTTGGAATCGAAACGTAACAATTAATGTCGGCAAGGATCTGGTTCATCGTGAACGACGCAACATTGAACGGCGTGCCGGGGACATCCCGGGTGATGAACGCCGTGTATGGACTCGTGCCGTTCAGATCCACGAGGTTTGCTCCCAAGGCTCGCTGCACCGCCGCGTAACCGAAATTACTGAACGATGCTGCGTCCCAGAGAGCATCGACAATGTAAATGTCGCTCCCATTGACTCCGGCATCGATAAGCAATTCGCCAACTGCCTGAAGCACTGCTGGATGTGTCCACATGGATTCGATGATCGTGGTGCCTTTGAGGTTCGAGCTCCCCGCGTTGCCGGAACCTCCGGTCAGGTTAATCTTTATTCCGACCTTATCTCCCTTCTTCACGACGTCGCTGATGCCGCCGAGAGTGTCGAAGAGATATTGAACTTTGGTCTTGACGGTAGCATAGTCATAACTATCGGCCATAGTATTAAGAGTGCCAGTGATCGCTACCTGTGCCTTGTAGGATGATGGACGCTTGAAATCATACGCGAAGACTCCGGAAGGTTTCAGGTACGGCACGACGAGCAATCCGGCGGTAGCAGTTCCCAGCCTCCTCAGAAAAACACGCCTGGACGAACTGGACTCTGAATCTTGATTATCATTTTTCTTAGTCATAACAGCTCCTGTTTTCTGGGAGGGTGGCTTGAAGCATTAATGAGATGGAACGGCTCTCTCTTCCACAATAATTATGCCTTCAAAAACAGGCATTCCGATGTGAAATCGCCGGCGGACTTATTGGGAATAGGAACCGACGGGGTTGAATTCTCCGGTGTGGCAAAAGCGGGAGAGCTAATAACCGATCGTGAATTCGGTTGTGTAGTCAGACGATGAGACTATCTGATGATGCCCGGATCCTTTGAAGTCAGATGATAGTCTGTCAATACTGAAATGCTTTTTGGAGGGAGGATTACCGATCGTTTTCCCGCAGCTTCAGGCAATGCAGGCATCGGTTCGAGCGAAAAATTGCCGTTGGAAACAAGTTTCTCCGAAACCTGGTATAAGTAAATTTTTCGATGAGAATCGCGTCCATCAATTTTAACCGACACATGCCGGGATGCCTGGCTGCTGTTCAGGAAGTATATGCTTAGCTCGCCTGTCGTATTGATTACCGCCGCCGACCGGATATCGGGCGTTTCTTCTTCTACCGATGTTTGCACAACTGCGGCGTACTTTCCCATGTACCTGCTCATGATGGCGAATCCAAAATATGCTGCAGGCTCGGGTTTTATTTTTTTTAGGTATGATTTTCTTTTCCTATCCCACGTTTGTATGAGCTGCCATTGACCGTCGAAGTCGCCCCGGTTGACAAAGCTCCAGCGGTTCATGCCGTCTACGCCGAGATTGAGACAAGAGATCATATCGGAGGCGTTGGAGAGAGCCGCATCAAAACTCTTCGGCCCCGGATTATCTCCTCCCCACCCCAGATTCATATTCCCAAATTCGGTCAAAAAAAATGGCTTCTTGCGGCTATGCGCCCACTCGACCCAATCCCGGATGATTCGCGCACCGTGTGCATTGATGCCGCTGTAGGAATGGATATCGTAGGCTCCGACTGACCCGTCAAAGTCAATTTGGTTTGGGTTGAGAGGGGGGAGGTTTGTCCAGTCGGGTCCTGACAACGGAAGCTCGATACCTGCTCCGTTCAATGTTTCTCTTGCCTTCTTTAGGGCAGGAGTGATAGTTCCTGAACCGGAGCCGTAAGACCACCAGTAGCCCCACGTACCTCCCGGGGGTTCATTGGTAATACTAAAATACTTGATGCATGAGTATTTCTTCTTTCGCAACAAATGATGAAGAAGCGCCGATATGCCGCCGGCAAAATCATCGAGAGAGCGGGGCGCGCTAAGGAGAGGATGCACTCCGGGGCAGGCATTCCACTCCACATGTCCCCACATTTGCTGAAGGAAGACGTCGGCGTTGTTGGATTCGCACCAATCGAGAATCTTGTAGAGCGCCAGCATCTCCTCGTTATCCCAATCGAAAATGTCCCGCCCAGGCTCGTACATCCTCTGGCTTAACTCGACACGGATGAAGTTCAATCCGAGCCAGGCCGCATGCCCGCACAGCTGATCCCACATCTTCGTTTCGGAAAGGGGGGGATTTGCCCCGTACGCACTTCCGCGCGGGTTCGTATGCCTCACCGGGTAGTCGTACTTCTCGTTTTCGAGCGGTATCTCCTTAGACATCGCGTGCCAAGAAGCTCCGATGCCGCCCCGCATCGAGTGAAGAACTTTTTCGGCATTCACCCGAAGGCCGATCGGTTGTGCGTGATTCTTTTCTTTCTTCATTCCATTGTATTCCTCGGCGGCATACCAATTAACGTTAAGGTCTGGCGTACGCCTTTATTGTCGCACATTCTCTTCCTGCGCTTTTTCCGCACGGTCGGATTATATACTCACCCACGGCAGCCGGGAGGATGAACGTCTCTGCATAATGAACCAGGAACGGCTTAAAGCTGCCCGACGGACTTTCGATCATGACCTCGTCCCCCTCCACAAGATTCAAGACATTGACGGTTTCATTTGTATTATGGCGGACCGGCACTGAAAACCAGTGACGTCGTGTTTCGATGAATTCAAATTCATGCAACCCGGTTCGCTCCTCCCGCCAGCCCTCTCCATGTCCGACAATTTCCGTACGGTTGATGAGATTATCCTTCGTCCACGAAGTTCTTCGATCCCATTGGATTACATTTTTGCCGTGCTCAATATTGATCGGACGCGGCCGATCATCGAGGCCGAGGCGTCCCCAATCCCAGAGCTTAAAGGTGAAGAGATACGGAGTCGCGCTTATTTCCAGGACAAGGCTGTTTATTCCGGCACAATGGATCGTGCCGGCAGGTATCAGGAAGTGATCATGTTTTTTCACCGGCCACGTTTGCACGTATGGATCTGCGTCGAACTTTGCTCCGCCGCGCTGAGCTGTTTCCAGTTCGCTGATCATCCGGGACGAGTCCGCGCCTTCTTTGAGCCCGAGATAGACTACGGATTCCGGCTTCGCATCCATGATATAATAACTTTCGTCCTGAGTATAGCGAACGCCAAATTTATCTCGAATGTACTCGGTGGTGGGGTGTACCTGCAGGCTCAGATTACCCCCCTCAAAAGTATCGAGGTAATCGAATCGGATCGGAAACTCCTCACCGAACCGCGAGAGCACTTTTTCTCCAAGAAGATTTGCCGAATCGTACAGTACTAAGTCCATTGAAGGAATCTCGATCACCTCGTTCCCAAACTTCAACAGGAGGCTGTTCTCTTCCGGGACGCAGTTAAAGCACCAGCCAAAGTTGGCCGCCTGAGGATCCAGGCCGAAGTGCTTCTTCATCCATTGGCCGCCCCACGGTGCCGGATCAAAAAAGGGGACCACGCTGAAGGGGCGGGTGAGAGTTTGCTTAAGCCCCTCGATGACTGCATCACCGGCGACCATCTTCGGGCTCAGTCTATTGTTGGTGTCGAGAAGGTAGCGCCATTTCTTCATTAGCTTCTTTTTCAGGCGATCGCACACGCGCCAGTCGACAAAATAACCTTGTTTGTAGAGGAGTGCCCAGTCTTCCGTGCCGCGATTCTTCATGCCGATGTTGTCGACGAGGTGTTGCCTCATCCTCAGCTGGATTTCCCATCTTGCCATATCTGCATAGATCAGCAGGTCGCAATCTTCCGCTACGAACGAAGCGCCGGTTCCAACAACGAGAACAATTCCGCTTTCTAACGACGCAATCTTCCTCCGTGCATTCTCCACTTTTGCCGGATCAAAAAAAGACTCGATTTCGAGCGGAGCGATGTAGCCAAAGATT
>CAYYHS010000252.1:4462-4836 GCA_964471785.1 uncultured Chitinophagaceae bacterium | reverse complement strand
AATGACGAACTGGATGGAGGAAAAGGGTTACCGCTCACTCGATGAAGTACGGGGCAAATCACTCAAATGCCTGTCGGATTTCGGGAATCTCAACCTCCTCTATAAGGCAATCGCCCGCATCGATGAATCGAAATGTATCCAGTGTAACCTCTGCTACGTCGCATGCAACGACACTGCCCATCAATGCATCGACCTCCTTCCGCACAACGGAAAAAATCAACCCAAGGTGCGGGAATCCGATTGTGTCGGCTGCCGGCTTTGCTTTATCGTGTGCCCCGTTGAAAGATGCATCTCGATGGTTCGTGTGGATGACGGGTCGGAGGCTATTACCTGGAACGAACTCATGAAACAGATGCCCCAGCCGCTGACATGGG
>CAYYHS010000252.1:0-4452 GCA_964471785.1 uncultured Chitinophagaceae bacterium | reverse complement strand
CATGGGAAGCGCTGCGGCAATTCCAACACAACCATGGTATCGAAATCCACTGAGCATACTCTACAACCGATGCATCACGCGCGGCGGCACAGCCCCGATCCCTCGATCCACCGCCCGCTCATCCAATCCATTGTCCAACGTACCATGGACGTATCATGAAGAGCAGCACGTTCTGGCTTGCAGTTGCCTTGAGCGGCGTTGTCATGAATGTCGTCGATTTTGTTCTTCAGGGCATGGTCATGATGAACCTATATTATTCCAAACACATGGATGTCTTCCTCGATACCTCCAATCCGGTATGGTTCATCATCGGTGATTTCATCACCGTGCTCGTCCTTGCTTGGGTGTATGGTAAGGTGGCCGCAAGCTTCAGCGCAGGGTGGAAAGGGGGAGCGATGTTCGGGCTCTACGCCGGTGTGCTTGTCAACTTTCCGACGTGGATCATCGTGCACTTGATGGTGAAAGGCATTTCGTATAAGTACGCATGGCTTTCAACGATCTACGGCATCGTCTGGTCAGTTATCGCCGCAGCAATAATAGCCGCCGTGTACAAAAAGGGAGAAGCAGCGGCATAAGTCAGGAGTACTATGGATTGGTTGACGGTTCTAAGTCTGTTTGCCGGCGCTGCCATGCTCGCGTACGTGTCCCGGAGCAAGGCGATGAGCCGACGCCCATCTCAGCGAGGAATGATTATCGGAATGGGGCTCGCACTTCTCGGCAGCGCTGCTTGGCTTACGTTCGAAAAAACAGCGCCGAAGTTTGATGCCGACAAACTATTTACTGCGGGGTTAATTATTCTTTCAATCCCGCTGTTCGGCTTAATGATCGCAGCACCCTTTGCTCGGAAGAAG
Source organism: uncultured Chitinophagaceae bacterium (assembly GCA_964471785.1). Classification (GTDB taxonomy): domain Bacteria; phylum Bacteroidota; class Ignavibacteria; order UBA10030; family UBA8401; genus JAGVPT01. The sequence goes on along the minus strand of CAYYHS010000252.1, from coordinate 3,601 downwards.
GCAGGAGCAATCCTCTTTGAGGCTCAGATTCCTCAGAGCCGTCGCTATTCCGCTTATGCAACCGCTGCCCTGTTTTCTTTCCTCGCACTCGCGACGGTTATCCAAACCGGACTTACCGGCAGCACTGTCTCACAGATGGCTTTCTATCTTGCTGTGATTCTCTACTTTGCCTCTCCCCTTTTCGGAAAAGTTGAGTTGAGACAAGAAGGTATCATTGCATCGTATTCGCTGCTCCGATGGAAGGATATCGTGTCGCATCAATGGAGCGGGGAAGATGAATGCAGTTTAACCTTAACGACGAAAAGTGCCTGGCGTAAGACGGCTACACTTGTCTTCCCGCCGGACGAAAAAGATGCGATCGAGGCAATCATCAAAGAACATCTTTAACTAAATCGAAGAATAAGCAGCACTCGAACTTTTTCAGGACACAACAATGTCAACGCTCATTAAAAACGGACGAATCATCACCGCCGAACAAGATTACGTCGCAGACCTCTACATCGAGAAAGACAAGATCACGACAATCGGCGCTGCGATGAAGGTTCAGGCTGATCGGACTATCGATGCGACGGGTAAGTATGTCATCCCCGGCGGAATCGATGTCCACACACATATGGATATGCCCTTTGGAGGGACGACTTCGAGCGACGACTTCGAAACGGGAACACGCGCAGCAGCGTTCGGCGGTACAACATGCATCGTCGATTTCGCCACCCAAGCCAAGGGGATGAAAATGCGCGATGCTCTCGACATCTGGTGGAAGAAGGGAGAGAAAGCGACCATCGATTTCGGCCTCCACATGATTATCACCGACCTTCCGGAGGCTCACATTGAAGATATGAATGAAATGGTACGCGAGGGAGTGACGAGTTTTAAACTTTTTATGGCATACCCCAACGTGCTTATGGTAGACGACGCTACGATCTTTCGCGCAATGCGGAAGACAGGGACCAACGGCGCGCTCGTTTGTATGCATGCGGAAAACGGCGGCGTGATTGATCTGCTCGTACAGAAAGCTCTTGCCGAAGGAAAGACCGCGCCTATTTATCACGCCTTAACCCGGCCGACCACGGCAGAAGCTGAAGCGGTCAACAGGTCAATTGCCCTTGCCCAAATGGCGGGTACTCCGGTCTATATCGTCCACCTCTCGTCAGCGGACGCGCTCGAGCGCGTATCGGAAGCCCGCGACAAGGGAATCCCCGTGTTCGCGGAAACATGTCCCCAGTATCTTCTCCTCTCGATTGAAGACTTAGATCGCCCGAATTTTGAGGGGGCAAAATATGTCTTCACTCCCCCGCTTCGCGAAAAATGGCATCAGGATAAATTGTGGGATGGCTTGAAGAATAACACACTGCAGATCGTCTCGACAGACCATTGCCCCTTCTGCTTTAAAGAGCAAAAAGAATTGGGCAGAGATAGTTTCGCCAAGATCCCTAACGGCGGACCGGGCGTCGAGAACAGACTGCAACTCATACATCACCATGGGGTCAACAAGAAGAGAATCACACTTAACCGCTGGGTCGAGCTCGTCTCGACCACTCCGGCAAAGATGTTTGGTCTTTATCCACGAAAAGGGACCATCGCCGTTGGCACCGATGCCGATCTCGTCATCTGGGATCCTAATAAGGAATTGACAATCTCCTCGGGATCTCACCACATGCGCGTCGACTATTCGATGTTTGAGGGATTTAAGGTGAAGGGGGACGCAGAAACTGTTTTCTCGCGCGGTGAAGTAATTGTGGACAAAGGGAAATGGCTTGGCAAAGTAGGACGTGGATCCTTCATCAAACGGGACACGTACGCCGGCGCGTGGAAATGATTCGCACCAGCGGATCCGTAGGAGAGCATTCTAAACATCGTTGCAGCGCGTGAGATAGAACTGACTCAACAGTACGGGAGAATCCGAAACCTGTTCTCCCCCTTTCCCACATCCTTTATCCCTTTATTTCATAACGGAGGTGTTCGATGGAGCGACCACAGGTGAACTACATCGCAGTTTTCGTCGTGGCGGTTATTCAGTTTTTGCTCGGGGCAATATGGTATGCCCCTTTTTTGTTTGGAAACAAATGGATGCATCTCACAGGGATCACCATGGAGATGGCTTCGGCTGTGAGCCCCTGGAAATCTTTTGGTCTCACATTTCTCGCCTATCTTGCGGTGTGTTGGGTGCTTGTGCATGCTCTTGCATACGCCAAGGCGAGATCTCCTCTCGAGGGAGCTATGGTGGGATTCTGGAATTGGTTTGGCTTTGTAGCGACCATCATGGGAATAACAAATCGTTATCAGATACAGCCCTGGACCCTGTGGGGAATCGATGCCGGTTACCAGCTTTTGAACTTCATTCTCGGTGGAATCATCCTCACAATGTGGCATAAGAAAGTTTGGGTGGCCGAGGAAACCGCGTAGTGATCAGCGCCCTTGCCGGGGCGTCTTAAATCTTCAATAGAGAGAACCGCCATGCCTGCGTCTGCACAATCTGAAATTGTTGAGCTCGATCTTTCTGATGTAGAGAAGAGCCCGCTCATCAACAATGACATCGCACCGACCAAAATCATCGACCGAAAATGGGGGACGTACGATATTGCCGCGTTGTGGATCTCAATGTCTGCGTGCATCCCGACGTACATGCTCGCATCCTCCCTCATCTCCGAGGGAATGAACTGGTACGAGGCAGTCCTGACGGTTTTCATCGGCAACGCAATTGTTTTAATCCCCATGATTCTTAATGCGCACGCAGGTACGAAGTACGGTATCCCCTTCCCAGTCTACTGTCGTGCTTCGTTTGGAGTCCGGGGTGCAAACATACCGGCGATGCTTCGCGCGTTCGTTGCGTGCGGATGGTTTGGCATTCAAAGCTGGATCGGCGGATGGGCGATCTACAAGATGATCACGATCTACGTCCCCGGGTGGGACGCACTGCCGGCCTGGTTTGGCGGGATCAATACGCCTCAGCTTGTCTGCTTCCTCTTTTTCTGGGGAATAAACATGCTGGTCATCTACAAAGGCATCGATTCGATCCGGTTCCTTCTGAACCTGAAAGCACCGTTGCTTATTCTGCTCGGTCTGGCGTTGCTAGCATGGGCGTACAAGCAAGCGGGTGGATTTGGCCCGATGCTTTCCCAGCCATCGCAGTTTGTTCCCGGAGGTGCAAAGGAAGGTCAGTTCTGGATCGTCTTCTTCCCTTCGTTAACAGGGATGATCGGATTCTGGGCGACGCTTTCGCTCAACATTCCGGATTTCACCCGGTACTCACGCACGCAGCGGGATCAGATGCTCGGACAAGCGATCGGATTGCCGATCACGATGGCATTGTATTCTTTCATCGGCGTGGCAGTCACGTCGGCGACGATAGTGATTTACGGCGGATTTCCGATCTGGGACCCGGTGGTTTTAATCTCGCGGTTCACGAATCCTCTCGTTCTGGCGGTCTCGCTCTTCGCGTTGTGCCTTGCCACGCTCGCAACGAATCTGGCCGCAAACGTCGTGAGTCCCGCGAACGATTTTGCAAACTTGTGGCCGCGAAAAATAACCTTTCGTATCGGCGGTCTCATCACCGGGATTATCGGAATTCTCATTCAACCTTGGAAGCTCGTCGCCGACC
>CAYYHS010000251.1:0-4851 GCA_964471785.1 uncultured Chitinophagaceae bacterium | reverse complement strand
CGCCAGAATGGATGCCCGCCTTCGCGGGCATGACAATCTTTTGTCCAAATTAAGGCACTACCTGCACCATCGTTCCATTGTAACTCAACCCGATTTTCCGTATTTTATAACGAGAATGTCCGGATTTTCATCCTGTGGATGAGAATATGAGTTTCTCTTCTTCTGCGATCCCATTTTACGAATGCCTAATCACCTCATTGCTATCATTGGCCGGCCAAACGTCGGCAAATCTACTCTGTTCAATCGCATCCTTGGAGCCCAGAATGCCATTGTGCACGACCAGCCGGGTGTAACCCGAGATCGACACTACGCCTTAGCAGAATGGAGCGGCAAGATTTTCACCTTGATTGACACGGGCGGGTTCATACCCCGTTCCGAAGAAGTTTTCGAAAAGGCGATTAGAGAACAGGCTCAGATTGCGATTGACGAGGCGGATGAAGTTGTTTTTGTTGTTGATGGGGGCGAAGGGATTACTCCGCTGGACAAGGAGATTGCCGGGATCCTTCGGAAATCAAAAAAGAGAATTGTTCTCACGGTCAACAAGGTCGACAGTGCTTCGGCGGAGTACGAGGCTGCGGAGTTTCACCGTCTTGGTCTCGGAGAACCGGTTTCAATATCTGCTCTGGGTGGGAGGAACATCGGCGATTTTCTCGACACACTCACGGAACAAATTCCTGCGAACAGTGCTCCGGAGATCGAAGATGATCAGCTGAAACTAGCCGTGATCGGCAAACCCAACGTCGGAAAGTCCTCACTCGTGAACGCTCTCATCGGCGAAGAACGGTCGATTGTAACGCCGGTGCCCGGCACAACGCGCGATCCGGTGGATACCGTTTTGAAGCACTTCGGGGACGAGCTTCTGCTTATCGATACCGCCGGCCTTATCAAGAAGAAAAGGTTGCATGAAAGCGTCGAATTCTATTCGACCGTTCGGACGTTAAAGAGCATTGAGCGCTGCAACGTGGCGATCGTACTTTTCGACGCAAGCGAAGAAATTGAAAAGCAGGATTTGAAGATCATCGACTCCGTCGTGGGGAGAAACAGGGGAGCCATCATCGGCGTGAACAAGTGGGATCTGATCGAGAAAGACAATTCAACCGCTAAAAAATTTGAAGTTGCGATCCGCGAAAAACTCAGGATGTACGACTATATCCCGCTCGTTTTTATTTCCGCGAAAACGAAGCAGCGGATCTTTAAGCTTATCGAATTGGCCAAGCAAGTCCATGCCGAGCGCTCCAAGAGGGTGACGACGAGCGAACTTAATAGAATGCTGCTCGCCGACATCCAACACTATCCGCCATCCACCAAAACGGGCAAGGACGTAAAGTTGAACTATGTTACTCAGGTGAAGACGCTTCCCCCGATCTTCACTTTTTTTGCCAATGAACCGCAGCTTATCACCGAGGCGTATAAACGCTATCTTGAGAACAAGATTCGCGAGCACTGGGGTTTCTCGGGGGTGCCCCTCTCTCTTCAATTTAGGAAGAAACGAAGATGAATCGCCGCATCATTATCATCGGAGGGTTAGCGGCCGGCCCGAGCGCAGCAAGTAAGGCGAAACGAGTTGACCCGGAGGCCGATGTGCTCCTTTTTGAGCAAGGCGAATATATCTCTTACGGGGTTTGTGAGATTCCATACCTGATGAGCAACGAGGTCTCCGATGCGTCGAAGCTGATTATTTACTCCCCCGAGAAACTCAAAAATGAAAAAGGTGTGACAGCAAAGACATTTCATCTTGTCGAAGAAATAGTCGCTTCGAAGAAAGAAATTAGAGTCCGGGATCTCCGTGCCGGAGTATCGAGAACGGAACACTTCGACAAGTTAATTGTCGCTACGGGCTCAACTCCTAGGTCGCTGGGGATTGATGGAGAGCAATGCAGAAATGTCTTTGCGGTGAAGGCCCTGGACGAGGCCTACGCACTCAAGAAGTTTCTCGATGATGAGAAGCCGCGTCGGGCGGTCATTGTCGGCGCGGGATTTATCGGTATTGAAATGTCTGATGCCTTGACGCGCCGCGGAATTGAGGTGACGCTGCTCCACAATGGAACGATGCCCCTGAGGAATCTGGAAGAGGAGGGAAGGTCGGCTGTTTTGGAGGAGATTCAGTCGCACGGCGTGAGCTTTGTACCAAATGCGAAAGTCGAGTGGCTGGGTATCGGGACAAAGGGAAATGTTGTTGCTGTTGGAACGCCGGATCGCACAGTCGAGACGGATCTGGTTATCGTTGCGATCGGAGTTGCTCCAAACGCGAAGATTGCTAAAGACGCCGGCATTCATATCGGCAACTTCGGCGGAATCTCGGTGGATGACAAAATGAGAGCATTGGGAGCTGAGAACATTTATGGCGCCGGCGATTGCTGCGAGCTGCGCAATATCGTCACCAAAAAACCGATGTACGTGTCCTTGGCAACCACCGCGAGCAAGACTGGGTGGGTTGCCGGCGAAAATGCGGCGGGGGGCAATGCCCAGTTCAAAGGAGCTGTTCGGGCAATTGGGCTCAGAGTGTTTTCGATGGAGGTTGCTCATGTTGGGATGAGTTCCAGTGAAGCAAAGGCAGCTTCCTTTGATGTAGTGACTCATACGATCCAAGCAAACTCGAAACCGGGAATGATGCCTCAGGCGACCAAGTTGCAGATCACGCTCGTCGCCGATCGCAAGTCACAAAAACTTCTTGGCGCAAATGTGATTGGAGAGGCGGGAGCGATCCTGAGGGCCAACACTTTTGCAGTAGCGATCAGGCACGGACTCTCAATTGACGAAGTCGCGCAATTTGATTTAATTTATACACCCACGTATACCCCTTTGTGGGATGGAATCAATATAAGCGCACAGCAGATAAAGAAACATTTGTAGCCGATACCAGTCTTGAACGAGCGTATCAGGCAATCCCTATACCTGGAAACGAACATGAGAAATCTGACAATCGTAGATCACCCCATAATCAGGCGTGATGTAACATTTCTCCGCGATGCCAAGACTCCCAACGATCAATTCCGTCATATCCTCGCCAGGATCGCCGGCATGATGGCATTCCAAGTGACAAAGGATTTTGAGTTGAGGAAATTCTCGGTGCATACTCCTCTTGAACGGACGACCGGATATGCTCTCAGAATGCCGATCGTTATTGTCCCGGTGCTGCGGGCCGGCCTCGGAATGGTCGAAGGTTTCCTTAACGTGCTTCCGGAGGCTCGAGTTGGCCATGTGGGTCTTTACCGGAATGAAAAGACGCTCCAGCCCGTCGACTATTACTCGAAGTTCCCGAGCCAGCTCTCTCGGTCATTGGTGATTCTTATCGACCCGATGCTCGCCACCGGCGGGAGTGCCACTGCTGCTATTACGTTTCTGAAGAAGAAGGGGGCGAGTAACGTTCGGATCGCATGTCTTGTGGCGGCTCCGGCCGGCGTGAAGATGGTTACGCATCATCATCCCGATGTCCATATCTTTTGCGCGAGCCTTGACCGAACTCTTAACAAGAAAGGGTACATCCTCCCAGGATTGGGGGATGCGGGTGATAGAATATTCGGAACGGAGTGAGTGTGATCCGTTTGATTCTCTGTGGAATATTTTTTTTCTCGGTTGAGGCGGCCGGCCAGGCAGCTACACCTGACACGATGCACGGCATGCTTGTGGACGGAATCGACGAGACATTGAAACAAGATTATCCTGCGGCCAAAGCCGCCTTCCGGATGGTCATCGCCAAATTTCCCGAAAACCCCGCGGGGTATCTTTGTCTTGCCGGCGCAGTACAAGCCGAGTTCTCGGATTACGAGGACGGTTTTGAGAAGAGCCTGTTCGATTCCCTCCTCGCGCAAGGGGAGGCTCTTGCTGACCGACTGATTGAAAAGAAAGATTCTGCCGATTGGGGATATTACTACGCCGGCACGGCATTGTCGTACAAAGCATTCTCCGAATCGGAAAGAGGCAACTGGCCGAGCGTTATCATTGACGGTATGAATTCGGCAAAAATGTTCGAGCGATGCCTTGATTTGAATCCGGCGTTCTTCGACGCTATGAGCGGATTGGGAACGTACTACTACTGGCGAAGCAAGAAGACCGAGTTTCTCTCCTGGCTCCCTTTCGTGCGCGACAGGAAGAGTGAGGGGATTGATCTCCTTACGAAGGCTGCAGAACATGCCACCTACGAAAGGTTCTTAGCCATGAACAGCCTGTCGTTAGTGCTGACGGAAGAGGGGCGCTACGACGAGGCAATGCGCTTCATACGAAAAGGACTCGCTCAATATCCAGACAATCGATCGTTCCTCTGGTGCCTCGTCGGCGTGGTGGAACGCGAGGCCAACAGGGACACGGCGGCAATCAAGTCGGCCGTCAGGCAGTTGTTGGCCAGCGTACTCAATGCGCCAGTGCGCAACGCTTACTACGAATCGGCCTGCAGGCTGAAACTCGCTCAATTCGCTATGCTGGAAAAGGACTATGCCGAGGTTGTCTCCGAATGCTCGGCAATATTGCGGTATCAGAATCTCGAGGGAAAAACAAAACGCGACATCGGGAAGAAGCTCGATGCCGCAAGAGATCTGATGGCGGCAGCGAACCAGAAGGTGTCTCAGAAATAGTTTATGGTACAGCCGAAGTACAAAAAGAAGCTTGATGATCTCCTTGCGATCTGCAGGAAGAACCTACGGTCGGTGAACGAAGATCTAATTACACGGGCCTTTGAGTTCAGCCTCGAAGCGCACAAGCACGACATTCGGGCCTCCGGGGAGCCCTATTTCTACCATCCGTACGAAGTGGCGACAGTTGTTGCCAAGGAAATTGCGCTTGATGATGTTTCCGTGGCCTGTGCGTTGCTGCATGACGTTGCGGAAGACACAGAGTTCGGCATCAAAGACATCC
>CAYYHS010000250.1:0-4870 GCA_964471785.1 uncultured Chitinophagaceae bacterium | reverse complement strand
GGACGATCCAAGCACGATGAAACGTTTGGTCCAGTACTTGGAACGCGAGCAATACGGCGAGACACCCCTCATCCAGCGCCGCTGGTCGAACGAACCGGACAAGGTGCAATATTTCAAGAGTTACACCAGCGACCTCGATTATTTCCTGAGCTACCAGATCAACCATATGTACCTCCGGTATTTCGGGTGGAACTTTATCGGCAAGGCGGACGACTGGCAGGGCGCCGGCGTTCGGTTTGGACAACTCTTTGGCATCCCTCTCCTCATCGGTCTGATCGGATTCTACTACCATTGGAAGATCGATCAGAAGATGGCGTTTATCATGACCACCTATTTCCTCCTCACCGGCATTGCGCTGGCGATCTACTTCAACATGCAGCAGGAGCAGCCCCGGGAACGAGATTATTTCTTTGTCTACTCATTTTTCGGTTTCTGTGTGTGGATAGGTTTTGGCACGCTGGCGATCGTAAACTACCTGGAGCAAAAGCTGAGCGAGAACTCTGCGCGTACCGCGGGCTACGTCGTCATGGCAGCGGCGTTTCTTTTCGTTCCGGTCAATATGTTGAGGACGACAATTCACCCATCGAGCCGTTCGGGGCACTACCTCGCGTGGGACTACGCGTATAACCTGCTGCAGAGCACTGAAAAGGATGCCATCCTTATCACGAACGGAGACAACGACACATTCCCGCTGTGGTATCTTCAGGATGTCGAGGGGATACGGAGAGATGTTCGTGTCATTTGCCTGAGTCTGGCGAACACCGATTGGTACATCAAACAATTGAAACACGATCAACCCTTCGGCGCCAAGAAGGTTCCTATCAGTATGGCCGATGATCAAATCACCGGCATACTGCCCGTACAATATGAACCTCAAACATTTTCGCTGCCGGTCACGAGGAACGCAGCCGAAGGATGGGACGCCTCGAACAAAGACCCGCGCGGGTTGGAGATTGTCGACACGTTGAAATTCGTTCTGCCGGCAACGCTCCAGTTTGGGAATGTCAAAGCTCTCAGAGTACAGGATATCCTTGTGTTCGACATCGTTCGCACATCAAACTGGCAGCGTCCCATCTATTTCGCCACAACGAGCGGCGACGACAGCAAGATCGGGCTCCAGGATCACATGGAAGAGCGGGGGCTCGCTTTGAAGCTCGTCCCGCGCACCATACGAAGTCAGTGGGAAGGCGTCAACGAAAAGATTCTCCATGATGAGCTCATGACCGACTTTCAGAGCCCTTCGAAAACGCCTGCGTATCCCTTCCGCTGGCGCGGGCTGCGCGATCCAAGCGTGCACTTCGATGAGAATCAGCGGCGACTCATTATCAACTACCGGCAGGCCTTCGTGACGTACGCGGTATATCTCACCGACGCGAAGCATGCTCATTCCGAAGCGGTCGCGGTATTGAACAGGATGGAGTATTGCATCCCGCGTGCCGACTTTGCGCTCGACTATCGCTCCAAAAGCGACGTCGCCCAAATTTATGCAATGGGCGGGGACTCGCTTCACGCACGCGAATATGCCTCGGAGATCGCCGCCGAATTAACTCCGTTCATGACAGGTCCGATGACTGAGCCGTTGAATCAGTTTAACCCCCTTATCATCTTGGCGCAGGCAGACGAATTGGTAGGGGAGTACGATAAGGCAATCGCTGCGACGAATCGCCTTGGAGAGGTGTACGGTTCCGCTCAAGGTGTCTCGATGTATGTCCGGCAGAGAGTCGCTGAGCTTAATGGGAAGAAAATGAGAGGGTTAAACGGCAGTAATCACTAAAGGCAAAGGTGAGTCCGGCGGCAAATATTGCGCCGCCGGAATTCTTCAACATCAAGTGGTCCCATCGGGCATCTTCCGGATCCCTAAAAAAAATTAGGGATGTCGCCTTCCTAAGAATTCGCTTCCCTCTTCCCTAATCCTTCGACTTCTTCTTTTGGGGAATGCCTTTTGTATGGCAGTCGACGCAACGCATCGAATGAATGTCGTGAGGACTATTGATGTCGGCAAAGGTTGTATTCATCTTTGTCACATCAAGTTGACAGTTCGAAATGGCCGGATGACAATTCTTGCAGCTCTGTTTGGATTCGTTGCTGTGTTGATCGTGGCACGAGAGGCAGCTGAGGCCCTCGTGAATGCCGCGCGGGGTCCGGTCGTCGCCTGTGCCGGCTTGGTGGAAGGCATTTGGTGCATGACACTGAAGACAATTTCGCTGAAGCGGATCGTCCGAGAGTTCAACCTTCCTCTTTCCATCCCAAATTGCCGGAGAGGGCAGATCGGCAAGCTCGACATGTGTCTTCTCGTACCGGTAATAGAACAAAGCTTTGGGAAGACTTGCTTGTCTGTCGTAAAATATCTTTTTGGGATCGGAGTGGTTAGCAGGAACTTGAGGCACCCCCTGGCGGTGGACTTTGTGACAGGTAAAACACGGGATCACAGGCTGGGAAGATATCTCCGGTGATGTGAGGGCCCATGGACCCTTTGTACTAAGAGGATTCACTAACTCTTTGATGGTCCCTTCAAAGAACATTCCATGGCAGCGAAGGCAGTCGGCGTTCGGTTGTTCTGTGGAATTATGTTTCTCGTTCAGAAATATTGCCGCATACGTTGCCGAGTGCCCTCCGGAGGTCCATTTGGCATACTCCATACCATGGCAGCGTTTGCAGTTATCCATCGTCTCAAGCACCTGCGCTTCGGTCAGCGGTACCTCTTTCCCCTCCTCCTCGGTGAAATGGTGGACGAGCATCATCCCCTTTTCCCTCAGGCTGTGCAAGCCGTTGCTGAAGGCCGTGCCGTGACATTCCTTGCAGTGAAGGGCGCGATGCCCGCTCTGCGCCCACATGTTGGATGAGCTTTCGATTTCATGGCACGTAGCGCATGTCGACTGAGGCGATGCGGTGTCCCAATAATAGGTGAAACCACCGACCGCGAGTACGAGAAATAATACCGCTGCAAAGAAAGCGACGAAAAGCTTGTGGTACTTTTTCACTGAGGTGTCTGACGTTGAGATTCACGGTGAATAAGAGAACTCATCCGAACCGGTTTCCTTTTTGCCACTCCTTCGCAATATATCCACCCACCCAATATCCGAGAGCCATGATCGTAAGAGCAGGATTAAAACCTCCGTTGTTCACATGAAGGCTTGCGTCTGCTACAAAGACGTTCGGGGTGTCATGGAGGCGTCCGTACCTATCGGTTACGGAGGTCTGGGGATCGGCGCCCATTCGACAAGTGCCCGCCTGGTGCTGACCGCCGCTAAGGCCGAGACCGGGAAGGTGCCGCCACGTCTTGAACGCTCCCGCCGCCTTGAGAATTGTTTCTGCCTTGCGCGACAGAAAATCACACCCTTCGGCATCCTTAGGATGGCGGTGCCCTGACAACTTTACTACTGGAATGCCCCACGAATCTTTCACGTAAGGATCTACCTGTACCCGTGAATCAAAAAATGGCATCTCCTGAATCGGCCCGACAACCTGTGCATTGTGCCGGAAGTATTTCCTCTGAAATTCTTTGTGGGCTTTTCCCCACGAAGGGGATCCCGGAGGACGGATGCCTGTGAACAAGTACGGTAACCTGACGAATTCATTTGCCAGAATTCCTCCCCCCACGATACCCGGATTGTGATGACTGAAATCGCTTACAGCGATCGACGCGCCCGGCCCTACGTCGTCGAAAATGTCCTCTTCAAATAAGCCGAACGCACCGGTATAGGCGTGCCCCTGCAAGTTACGTCCGACCCAATCGTACCGGTTACCTACCCCCGCGGGAAATTGCTTTGCTTTTGAATTGAGCAAAAGTCTCGGAGTCTCCGTCGCGGAGGCAGAGATAACAATAATATCTGCGCTCTGTACTTGCTTCGTGTTGTTTTGATCAAAATACGCTACGCCGGTGATCTTCCCTTGTTCATCAATCACGAGTTCGCTCACGACGCAATTGGTCCGCAGCTCACACTGGCCGGTTGAGAGCGCCGTCGGAATCACCGTGTTATGCGTTCCGGATTTTGCGTTGAGGGGGCATCCGAACCCGCAGCACGACCGCCTTCGCACACAGGCCGGACGGCCGTTGTATTGGACGGAGTTTCGCAGCATGGGAATCGGAAAAGGATGGAGTCCGATTCGCCGCATGGTTGACTCGAGTATTTTCGCTTCTTTGTTGTACGCGAACGGAACCATCGGGTATGGTTTCTCTCTGCGGGATGCGAACGGATTCAGCGATGCGTCTCCGGCCACGCCGATTTCCCATTCCGCTTTCTCATAGCATGGCTCCAGATCATCGTACGAGATAGGCCAATCGTCCAGGGTCGATCCCTCCACGTGACCGTACGTTGTCTTCATCCGAAAATCTTCTTCCATAAAACGCCATGCCATGGCGCCGTAGCTCACCGTTCCCGATCCAACACACGCAGCAACGTTGTTGTACGCCCCGTCGCTGGGATACACAACTTCCGTTGTCCCGTCATCGTTCACCACAACTCTTCGGTATCGGTCATCATCCGGTCCGAAAGCATTCCCGAGCACCGTCGTGCGTTGAGAGAGAAGTTCGTCATGATCGTGAGCATCATACGATCCCCAATCTCCGCGCTCGAGCAGTACAACGGACAACCCGGCCGTGCTCAGTTCCTTTGCAACGACACCGCCCCCCGCGCCTGCGCCTACAACCACGGCATTAACATGTTTATTGCTCATAGGTTACGACCGATATCGATTTTGTCCGATCACTTGAAATTCGTCGAGGCCCATCATCTTGTAGCTTACGTAATTTCTATTTCCTCCGTGGCGAGGGCTTCCATAATAACCCTGCAGAGAATGGCTCCGGAGTAACTCGAAGAAATGACGGCTGAAACCGTTCTTCCACGCTCCGTCGTTCAGGACGCCGGAC
>CAYYHS010000249.1:0-4882 GCA_964471785.1 uncultured Chitinophagaceae bacterium | reverse complement strand
GCGAGCGGTCTCCAAAATACATCCCTCCGATTTGCGGGACGGTGACATGGGATTCGTCGATGACCAGCAAAAAATCTTTCGGGAAGTAATCGAAGAGGCAGTAGGGGCGTGAACCCGGCGGCCGACCGGCGAGATGGCGCGAGTAATTCTCGATGCCGCTGCAATATCCCACCTCCCTCATCATCTCAATATCGAAGCGCGTCCTCTGTTCCAACCGCTGGGCTTCCACAAACATACTCTGGGAGCGAAAGACTTCGAGTTGTTCATGCATTTCGATTTCAATCGCCTTGATACCCCGCTCGAGCGACTCCTTCGTCGTCACAAATTGTTTTGCAGGGTAAATAACCTCGTAGTCGGTCTCTCCAATGATTGCTCCGTCGGTCTTGTCGATCGTGGAGATCTTCTCTATCTCGTCGCCGAAGAATTCGATACGGATTGCCTCCTCGTTTTCGTATGCCGGGATAACTTCCACCACGTCTCCTCGAACTCGGAAGGTGCCGCGCGAAAATTCGTAGTCGTTTCTGGCATAGTAAATGTCCAGCAGCTTCCGGAGAAGAACATTGCGCTCAATACGTTCCCCCTTTTTCACAACAACCATCTGCTGCATCCACTCATCCGGGGCACCGATGCCGTAAATCGAACTGACCGATGCCACGACAATAGTATTCGGCTCGCCGCTAATGAGCGCACTCGTAGCCCGAAGGCGAAGCCGGTCAATCTCATCATTTACCGAGGAGTCTTTCTGGATATAGGTATCCGTGGTGGGCACATATGCTTCCGGCTGGTAGTAATCATAATAGCTGATGAAAAACTCGACATGATCCTTCGGAAAGAAGCCTTTGAATTCCGCGTAGAGCTGAGCAGCAAGGGTCTTGTTGTGCGACATGATAAGGACAGGCTTGTCCGTATTCGCGATGACATTCGAAATGGTGAATGTCTTCCCGCTTCCCGTGACACCGAGGAGGGTCTGATACTTGTCGCCTCGTTTCAATCCCTCATTGAGCTGACGGATCGCCTCGGGCTGATCGCCTTCCGGTTTAAATTCTGATGTAAGTTGGTACGGCATTCTTACTCTCTCTGTCTATAGTGTGAACTGATCACTACCTCGAAGCACGTTTTATCCGGTCCATGAGCGCAAGACCGATCCCTTCCGGTTTTACGGACTGACAATAAACGATCGACACACCTGCCGCATCACAGCTGCGGAAGAAATTGTAAACGTCATGCGCGTACGCCTTTGTATTTTTGCAGATCCGAGTAACACGGAAACGGCGGCTTTTCGCGGACGGTGGATCGATGCCAATATATCCTGCGTTAACGACGTTTAACGGCACGTCGGGATCCGACACTATCACAACACGCGCATGAGGCGAGTAGTGCCGATATTTCAGTCCGGGACTCTTCGGAGACGCATTCTTTCGAAGTATCGCTAGGCGAGTTGACGGTACGATTTTTTGGAGTTGTTCCAAAGTCACAGCTCCGGATCGAAGAACTCTTGGAGTTCTGCCGGTGCAGTCTACAACTGTCGATTCCAGACCAACCGCAGTGCGTCCCCCTTTCAAGATTCCGCCGATGCGGCCGTTGAGGTCGTTAAAGACGCTCCGCCACGTCGTTGAACTCGGTTTTCCCGAGAGATTTGCCGAGGGCGCTGCCAATGGTACGCCGCATGCGATGAGCAACGCCCGCGCGACCGGATGTTTCGGCATTCGGATTGCTATTGTCGACAATCCCGCCGTAGCGATCAACGGTACGTCCGGCCGCTTGGGCAAAACAACCGTAAGGGGCCCGGGGAAAAAATGTTTGATGAACAGGCGGGCCGAGGGTGTCACCTCTTCCGCGAGGAGTGAAATTTGTTGAAGATGTGCTACATGCGCGATGAACGGGTTGTCAATCGGGCGTCTTTTTGCGACGAAAATCTTACGGAGGGCCTTCTCATCGAATACGTTTGCGCCCAGGCCATAAACGGTCTCCGTCGGAAATGCGACGATTTCCCCTTTCAGGATCAGGTTCGCCGCCCGTCGCGGTGATTTTGTAAGTAGCGTCTTCATCACAGCGCTCCCGCCATGGCGAACTTCACAACTCGTCAATCGATCGTCGGCCGGCAAACCCATCGTCGATCGAATGCCAAAACAGAATATCGTCCTCGCCGAGCTGAAAACAGAGATAGACCTCTTCCCCATTTTCCCGGACGTGGGGAAAATCGACGAGCCCCTGGTCGAGTCCTTTTACCTGGATTCCATCGTCCGAAAACATTTTCACGATCTCCACCAGCCGCTCCAGTTCTTTCGGGTATACTCGCTCTCCGTTCGGCCCCGATCCGCCAAAATAGGTGTGCCGGTAAGCATCGAAGCCTTTCTCATTCAAGATTTTTTTCAGACCCGCCAATTCCCTGACGAGCGGAACGATCGCCATCAATTTCGTCCGAGCCTGATTAAGCGTAAAGTGTTTTGGGTGAAGGAATGTGCTCATAAAGATCGGAGTTGGCAACGTCGGTTACGGAGTTGCACCTTCCTTGCCTCCAGTTCGCGCCACGTTGAGAAAAGCATCGCGGACAAATTCCGCTGCGTTCGTAGCAAATGATTCGGGCACGGCCCGCTGGAGCTGTTCATAGGTGATCGGGCTTCCGCCGGCAGAGATACTGAGGTTCGGATTAATGACAATCATCCGCGCTGCGCCGGAGCACTTCAAGAGAACGCTTCCTTTTGAGTTCGGGAATACGGCCTCGATGATCGGCTGCACCTGAATGGGGACATTGAGCACTTTCATCGATTCCACGGTATCACATTGAGTGTCTATTCCCTGGGACTTCAGAAATTGAAGCTGCTCCAGGATTAATTTGGAAGCGATCGAGGCAATGTCGTTGGC
Organism: uncultured Chitinophagaceae bacterium; assembly: GCA_964471785.1. Lineage (GTDB taxonomy): Bacteria > Bacteroidota > Ignavibacteria > UBA10030 > UBA8401 > JAGVPT01. Next base: position 2,017 of record CAYYHS010000249.1, on the reverse strand, counting down.
CACGAGGGAGAGTTTGATTTGCTCCGTCTTAAATTTGTTCCATTCCTTGACCGTTCCGCCAAGGATTGCCTTTGATGATTCGGATATCATGGAGAACTCCTTTAACGTTGGATGATATTCAATTTTCGATTTTCAATTTGCAGTTTTCGATTGCGCGGTAGAGGACTTTGGTTTCAGTCTTGATCTCATTGTTATGCGAGATGCCGCGACAATAGCCGTGATTTCTTGCACCTCCTCCAGCAGAGCTTTCATTCGCTCATATCGGACAATCTGTGATTCTGCCAACAATTCAATCCACAATTGAGTCTCGTCGGCTTCTTCTTCGACGATTCCCAGCTTGTTCAGGAAGTCCGCCTTTGATCGAGCCTTGCATGCCGAATAGTAATTTGCGGCAATGGAAGTTGCCGATCTAACAAGTTGTTTACCAAGCACATCCGCAGCCACACCCCCCGGGAGAGAATTGACTAGCCGGATCACCCGTATAGCCATCTTTTTCAATCGTGATTTTAGTTCGCATTCTGTCACTTTCACCCCCGTTTGAATTTACAGTTTTCAATCCGCAAATCGAAAATTGCAAATTGAAAATCGAAAATCACTTGGTCATAATTGTCTCAAGTCCATGAGCCCCCGGACCCCGCTCGCTTCTGCGGAGCAGGAGTGCAAAAACAAGCCCGACAACGCCGAGCAGAGAAAACATGATCATGCTCGCGGTGTACGTTTGCGTCGAATCGCGGAGCAGACCGTTTAACCATGGAAATAGCGCTAGCCCAAAATTTTGTATCATCGTTGTCAATCCGAACGCTGTCCCTACACGGTTTTCTTCGACGATAAGGGGGATCGACGGCCACATTGCCGCGGGAACCATGACAAACGCTGCACCGAGGACGATCATCGGAAAGGCGGGGGGAATCATCGTAAACGCCATCGAAAGAAACGCGGGGATCATCAGGATCGATCCGATCACCATCACTGTGGCACGCCGCCCGAACTTATCCACCCACTGCCCGAAAAACGGCGCAAAGACCATCGAGGCAAAAATAATGATTGTCGTTGTGCCTCCGGCGGTACTGAACATGTGAAAAATATTGTAGAACACCTGATAGAAGAATCCACCCTCCGAGCCCGCCGTCATCGAGAGACCCCATTTGGTGTTGAAAAAGTCGGTCGAAAGCGCCGTGAAGGGAAAAATGGCGGAGTAAAAAGTGACGCAGAGGAGGGTAACATACCAGTACGATGCCTTGAACCGCTTGACGTCGGCGAGGACTATTTTGTCGCCTCCTCCTTCTTCTTTCAGGCGAAGGGCTTTCTCCCCCTTTCGATCCAGCATATTAAAAATTAGGTTCGCGATTACGGAGAGAACGCAGAAGATCACCGCCGCCCAGAGCGCAGATTTGTAATTGCCGAAGTACTCAGCGATCAACGCTTCTGTGTTAAAGCTGAAAAGCGTCCCGAGACGGCTAACAGTCAGACCAATGCCGAATGAGAAAGCGAGTTCCTTCCCTTTAAACCACCGGGTGAAAATCGCGCTCTGTGCGACGACGAGCGATTCGGAGCCCCATCCAAAAATGAAACGTCCTCCGTAGAGCACCCATATATTGGGAGCAATTGCCACAATTGCCGCGCCGATCGCAACGAGCGTAGAGAACAAAAGACTCGCCCGTCGCGTGCCGATCTTGTCTATGAGCAAGCCGCCGATGAAGACCGAGACGATCGCTGCCACGCTGTACACCGTGTACATCTGTCCGATGGCTTCCCGGCCTACCCCCAGCGCGGTGATGAGCGTCGGAGCGATCGCCCCGACGCTGTCGTATGCAAAATAGCTTCCAAACGTCAGAAGACTGACGAAGAGCAGCACGGTGTATCTGTATGCCCGTCGCGATGGATGCCAATACTCCGGCGTTGCTCCCGCCTGTCCGTTCATCATGATCTCCTTGTTATGCTCAGTTGACGTTCTTTAGGATACCGAGGAGAAAATTCCAGAATTTCTCCACCGTGTCGATATGGATTTTCTCGTCGG
>CAYYHS010000248.1:0-4904 GCA_964471785.1 uncultured Chitinophagaceae bacterium | reverse complement strand
GGTTACCGTCCATCGCCGAGAAATAGTCAGGCACCGGCACTTTTGCCGAAGTCGAATCCCGCTCGTCGTGGCCGGCTATCGTCCCAAGTACGTGGGCAATGTCGCGTGCCGAATTGGCGAACGGGCCAATCTGATCGAACGACGAGGCAAATGCGACAAGGCCATATCTGGAGACTCTTCCATAGGTTGGTTTTAATCCATACACACCGCAGAGGCCAGCCGGCTGGCGTATCGAGCCTCCTGTGTCGCTCCCCAAGGCCGTTGTCGCCATCCCCGCAGCCACTGCAACCGCCGAGCCGCCGCTCGATCCTCCCGGCACACGCGATTCGTCGATCGGATTTTTGACGGGCCCGAACGCTGAATTCTCGGTCGAAGACCCCATCGCAAACTCATCCATATTTGTCTTGCCGATGATAATCGCGTCGGCTGCACGCAGTTTTTCAATCACCGTGGCATCGTAGATCGCCTCGTAATTTTCCAGGAACTTCGATCCGCACGTCGTTTTCCGCCCCTTGATGCAGAGAACATCCTTCGCGGCTACGATCATTCCAGCGAGCGGTCCAGCCTTTCCATCGCGGAGTTTCGCATCGACGGCACGAGCCCGTTCCAGGGCTTCTTCTTCAAACACCGAAAGATATGCGTTGAGGTTCTTTTGAGCGGAGATAACCGAGAGGTATTCTTTAACGCGCGCTTCGCATGACTCTTCCCCCTTTGCCAGGCGGACTCGGTACGAATCGAAAGGATCCCTGACATTCACTCGTGCAATTCCCATCTGCAATATTTCTCTCCTCGATATTATTTAGGAAGAGAAGGTGGAGGTGGAGGGTCAGCAGGCTTTTGTGGCGTATCTTGCTTCGTTATTTCAGATTGAACGTCGCGCATGGCTTTTCTAAACTCCGCGATTCCCTTGCCCAAACTCTTGGCGAAATCCGGTATTTTCTTGGGGCCAAAAAAAATCATGATCACAACAACAATGAGTAAGAGCTCACCAAATCCTATATTCTCGAACATCGATACTCTCCTTCGCACGGTACGAAGCCGTGCCCGAATATGCTATTTCCAGTTCCCGGTTCTCTTTGAACGGTCCTGCACGACTCTATCGTGGGCGGCATGAACCGCCTTTAGGCTATTGCCTCTCAACTTAGCACCAAGCTCTCGATCATAGATTGGAACACTTTTCTTCCGTCAGAAGATCCTAACGCATCTTCCATCGCCCGTTCCGGATGAGGCATCATTCCCATCACGTTCCCTTCCTTGTTGATGATTCCCGCGATATTTTCAAGAGATCCGTTTGGGTTCGATTCGCTGTCCACGACACCTGAGCTGCTGCAATACCGAAAGAGAATCTGATCTCCGTCGTGGAGTGAGGCGATCGTGCCGCTATCCGCGAAGTAATTCCCTTCTCCGTGTGCAACCGGCATTTTCAGAGTTTCTCCCAGGACGCATTCCGAAGTAAATCGCGACGCGGCATTATCCACTTTCAGGTGGATGAACTTGCATACGAACTTCAATGTGCTGTTGCGGAGCATCGCCCCCGGCAACAGTCCTGCCTCGAGAAGGATCTGAAAACCATTGCAGATGCCTACGACAGTTCCGCCGTTCCTTGCAAAGCGAACAACCTCTTTCATAACGGGAGAGAACCGCGCAATCGCTCCGGTGCGGAGGTAATCTCCATACGAAAAACCTCCGGGGAGAATAATGACATCCGCATCGCCGAGCGACGTATCCTTGTGCCAGATATAGTGTGCCTCCTGGTTCATGATGCGCCGTGCCGCTTCATAGGCATCGTGATCGCAGTTCGAGCCGGGGAATACAACAATTCCAAACTTCGTCTTCGACATCAACTCGCTCCCTCTTACACTTTTTTGACGATGAATGAATAGTCTTCCATTACCGGATTGGCGAGAAGTTTTTTGCAGACCTGTTCGGTCACTCGTTCTGCTTCTTCCAATGAGGGACACTCGAGCGAAAACTCAACATGCTTCCCGATCCGTAGATTCTCGACCGCAGTGAACCCGAGCGAATGGACTGCCTGTTCGACGGCCTTCCCCTGCGGGTCTAGAATTGATTTTCTCAACGTTATGGTGACGTTCGAATAAAACACGGTAACTCCTAGATGTCGTAACTCGTCGCTTCTTCTGCCTGTTCCTCTTCCACTCTTTCATCCACGATGCCAAGAAGTCTGCGCACTGCCATGTACAGATAGCGGAAAATTCCGAACAACAAAAAGACAACGAAGATGTAGAACAATCCCCTTCCACGGGAGAAGATGAGAATGATCCCAGCCGCACTGAACGAGATCACTTTAACGGGGTGTCTCTTGAATTCCTTCTTCGAGAACTTAGGAAGAGTGTCGTACTTTACTTTGCTTACCATCAGGAGCGACAGGACCACTACCAAGGGGGCCAACGCCTCAGCCGCAATACCTCGAAGGCCGAACACCTCATCGCGAAAGTTGAGAACAAAAGCAACGACAGTGATTGCGCTGGCCGGAATCGGAAGTCCGGTGAAGTGTTCCTTGTCAAATCCGACAAGCTGGACGTTAAAACGGGCGAGGCGAATCCCTCCAAAAATGAGGAGCAACGAACTGATAATGAGACCGAAGCCCTCGAGTTGGCTAAGCTGAAGCTTGTAGACCAGAAAAGCTGGGGCCGCTCCAAACGTTACAATGTCCGACAGGGAATCGAATTCAACGCCGAACTCGCTCGAGGATTTCGTAATTCTCGCCATCACTCCGTCAAGAGAGTCGAACACTCCTCCAAGAATTATGAACCAGGCGGCAACATCGATCTGTCCTTCGCCGGAATTTACGATGGACATGAAACCGCAGAACATATTTAGGACGGTAAAGAGACTTGGAACGACCGCCCTGGTAATTTTCATAAGGTCGTTTGATGCTGTTCAACTGCCATTAGCGAACAACTGCAAGGACAGATTCCCCTGCCACAGTTTTTTGTCCCAGCGATACTCTAATATCGGAATTTTTCGGAACAAAAACATCCACGCGGGAACCAAACTTTATCATCCCAAACCTTGCGCCGGCCGTTACCCGGTCGCCAACTTTCGCCGTGCACACGATCCTCCGCGCAATGAAGCCGGCGATCTGTTTGAAGAAGACCTTGAAACGCCCGTTATCGATACCAATATGAGTTTGTTCATTCTCGAGAGAGGCTTTATCTTCAAACGCCGCGAAGTATTTGCCTTTTACGTACTCAAAGTAACCCACGGTTCCTGAAATCGGAATTCGGTTTACATGAACATTCAGCGGCGACATGAAGATACTAATCTGAATTGCACTTCCCTTGATGTATTCGTCTTCGACCACTTCTTTCACTACGACCACGGTTCCGTCGGCGGGAGATATTACGCCGTTTTTCGTATCTGGTGTTTGGCGTTCAGGATCCCGGAAGAAATTCAAAGTAAAAAGGAATATTCCCAGTGCCGATACGACTACTGTGTATTTCAGCGTTGGATTCGGGAGAAAGAGGAGGGAACCTGCAACAATGACACAACATGCTATCGCGATACTGAAGAAGACATCGTAACCATATTCCGTGATCAAACGCCAGACTCCAGTTCGTGCGAAAAGAAGAAGTACCTGAGGCGCAATCGTGCTCTCAAAACTCGAAAAAAAGTAGCAAAAAAAGGGAGTAAAGTCAAGGTAGCCATTCGCCGCTTCGGGCATTTTGGACCTTCATTGATGCCATCACTTTACTAATTCATAACAGACGATTCTTCAAGAGCATAAACTGCCAGCAGTTAACAGTCATGGCATCACTCCCCACCCGTTCCACAAAAACCAGTATACGTAACCGCAATTTTCTTGACCGTTGCTCCTTGCATATTTCCGCCAAAATTCGTACGTTGTCTGGTAGAGAGCGTCATCGCACGAATGAAAAGCATGAAGGAAAAAATCCTAAGAGTGGATGAGTTTCTATCCGCCAAGTTCTTGAACAGCAGAATTCAGATTCGGTTACTTTAATCTCGTCCCGTCCAGCCAACGGGACTTTTTTTTGATATCAGGTCGAGTGAAACTCGGAGAATTCCAGCATCTCGTTGAAGAATGGCTCCCCCCCGCGACCGCCTGGAAAGGCGACAATGTCGGTATTCAGATCGGGCGGAAGGATGCGGTTGTGCGGAACATTCTCGTCGCGTTGGATGTCACGCTGGAAGTTGGGATTGAGGCGATAAGAAAAGATGCGAATCTCATCGTCACACATCATCCCCTCTTCTTCCATCCTCCTCGTTCTTTGACGCCGCAATCACGGTCCGGCGAAATTGCTTTGTATCTCGCAGAACGGAAGATCAACCTCTATGCAGCACATACGAACCTCGACCATGCGCTCGGCGGAGTCAGTTTTGCATTGGCGAAAGTTCTTCGGCTGACCAACGTTCGCCTCCTCTCCCGACTTGATGGCCACTTGGTCAAGGTGGCTGTTACTATCCCAGCAAGCCATCTCGAAGCGGTAGCGAACGCAATGCATCTGGCTGGAGGCGGAAGGTTTGCCAACTATCAAGAGGTCAGCTTTCGTTCAGAAGGGATCGGAACGTACAAAGGTGCAAAAAACTCCAAGCCGTTCATCGGCTCTCCTGGTATCCTCGAAAAGACTCCCGAGATTAAGCTTGAAATGCTTGTGGAGAAATGGAATGTGAGCGCCGTGGTGAAGGCGATGTTGGCAAAGCATCCGTATGAAGAGGCCGCGTACGATCTCCTCCCGCTCGAGAATCCATCCTCAGAACACGGATTAGGCGCGGTTGGAGAATATCGGAACCCAATTTCTCAGGAAAAGTTTCTAGCCTTGGTGAAGAAAGCGTTGAAGGCTCCGACTTTGCGTTACACGGGAAAGAATGGAAAACACGTACAGAAGGTTGCCACCTGCGGCGGAGCCGGTTACGAAGCCGCC
>CAYYHS010000247.1:0-4945 GCA_964471785.1 uncultured Chitinophagaceae bacterium | reverse complement strand
GATCAGTTCGATGCCGAGTTCCTTAGCCCGCCGAAATGTTTCAGGGGGTTCGCCGTGAGCGCGAATAAGGACTTTCGCATCTTTGACCTTCTCAAGATCCGCATGGCTGATCGTGGAAAGTCCTCTCTCCGCCAGCCGCTCGATCTCGATCGGATTATGGATAATATCTCCGAGCGAGTAGAGTTTTTTTGATTCATTGAGTTCCTGTTCGGCGATATCGATCGTCCGCACAACGCCCCAGCAAAAACCCGAATTCATATCGACCGTGACTTTCAGTGCAACTTCTCCTTTGCCTTCTTCACAATAAAGTTTACTTGTTCCTGAACGGTCAGGTCTGTCGTATCCAGGACAACCGCGTCTTCTGCCTTCATCAGCGGGCTGATGGACCGATTTGAATCCTTTCTGTCCCGTTCTACAATTTGTTTTTCCAACTCTTCGATCTCCAACGCGATCCCCCTCGCCGCCAGCTCTTTGCTCCGTCGAACGGCTCGTTCCCTTGAGTGGGCAATCATGAAAATCTTGAGATCGGCCTCCGGAAAGACCACAGTGCCGATATCTCGTCCCTCCAGCACAATCCCTCCACGTTTTCCCATCTCGCGTTGCTCTTGTACCATCAACTGCCGCACTTCCGACACCATGCTTACCGCACTCACGGCCCCAGTGACGTCCGGTCGTCGGATTCTATCGCTGACATCAACGCCGTCGAGCTTGATCCTAAACCCATCTTCTCCGGGTGCCAACGCGATATGAGTGTTCCGCGCAAGCTTCGCGATCGCCTTTTCGTCGCGGATATCTATTTCTTCTTCAATAACCTTCAACGTCATCGCACGGTACATCGAGCCGGTGTCGACGTGCAAATAGCCGAGCTGCGAAGCTACGAGCTTCGCCGTAGTACTCTTCCCCGATGCGGCGGGTCCGTCGATGGCAATGATAAGTCTCTTCAATATTTCAAAATTTATCTGGGTATAAAATATACCATTTTTCCAAAACGGAGGCAACTCCTTTTTCCTCGTGCAAATTCGCTAAAACGCTTGATTCACAAGCTTTTCCCGCATACTTTCTACGCACGATGAGAAAGCTAACCCATAGCGAGATTTCAGCCAAGCGGATTCGAAAGGATGACGCCCTCTCCCGGCCACGGCTCCCCATCTACGCCATCGCAGATAATGTCCGGAGTCTGTACAATGTCGGATCGATGTTCCGGACATCCGACGGAGCTCTGATCGAGAAGCTTTATCTTGCAGGATTCACTCCCCATCCTCCAAGGAAGGAAATAGAAAAAACAGCGCTCGGCTCAACAGGCACGGTTCCGTGGGAGTATTGCGAGGATGCCAGAACTGTGATCGTAGAATTGAAAAAGCGTAAAGTAAGAATTTGTGCGGTCGAATTAACGACCGAAAGTAAGCCTTATTTCGAGCTGAAGAAGAGCGACTTTCCCTTGTGCCTTGTCTTCGGGAACGAAATAACCGGCATCTCGAAGGAGATTGTCGACGAAGTCGATATGGCGATCGAAATTCCGATGTTCGGAACAAAACAGTCATTAAACGTTGCGGTCGCCTTCGGAGTGGTCTTGTTTGATTGTGTTCGAGTTCTCACATCGCCTCGTTAATCGTAGGCGAGTGTGAAGAAATCTGTCTTCTCTAACGTATGAATTCGCACAACACCGGCTCTTACGAGAGTCGTCAAAATGCGCGACGCCCGACGTTCCGACACGTTCACAAGGCGTGAGTACTCTTTCACATTGATCCGTTCATGGTTTTCAAGGTATTCAAACAGCTTTCGTTCGTTCCCCCCGATTGAAATCTTCAGCGGAGGAGTATCGGTCCGTTCATCTCGAAGCACCTTGATCACCTCGCGGCTCGCGATAACAGTCTTATCATTTACTCGGATGAAGACCTTATTTTCCTCTCCGTCGTCGCTGCTAAGAAAGTAGTGCGGTTTGTCATCGCTCTCCTCCACCGAAGCTGCGATAACATCTTTGCTGTCAAAAGGAATGATGTCGATAAGCGGCGCGATTGGGGGATCGCAGAAATGATTGCCGGCCAGGTCGATGAGATTCATCTCCGTTTTCTCGCTTTCGACGCCGACGATCGATCCGTCATCATCGACGCCAAAGAGAATCGTGCCTCCTTTTGTGTTCGCGAAAGCGATTAAGGCCCGTGCGATCTTCTCCGCCGAGGAGATCTTTCGTTTGAATTCGACCTGAAAGCCTTCCCCGCTTTCGATCATTTCTCTCACTTCTGCAGCGTTCATCAGTATCCTCAGTATCCTCGGGCATTCATCCGTTCCAAAATGATCATTGCGCGGCGATCGACGTATGCAGACGACTTGTTTGGCTGGTGCCGAAGCGGGCTCGGAATCACGGCAGCCATTTGCGCAGCCTCGTCCCTCGTCAGACTCGCGGCCGACTTGCCGAAATATTTCTTTGCTGCGGCCTCAGCACCAAACACTCCGTTACCCCATTCAATCACGTTGAGATAGATTTCGAGAATACGCCTCTTCGACAACATCCGTTCCATCCTCAATGTAATGATGAGCTCCTTTAATTTCCGCAGCGGATCCTTTGACGTGGAAAGAAACAGGTTTTTTGCCAATTGCTGTGAAATCGTGCTTCCGCCCCGTGCCGCTTTTCCTTCTTCAAGATTCTTTTCGATCGATTCTTCTACCTCATACCAGTCAACGCCGCCATGCTCATAAAATGTTCCGTCTTCCGAGACGATAACGGCATGGACTAAATGGGGAGAGATATGTGAAAGCGGAACCCACATCTCTTGCAGATGAAATGGTTTTCCGCTCTCCGATGCTTCGCGTTGACGCTGCACCATTAACGCCGTCTGTCGCGGATTCTCTTTCTCCAAATCCTGCAGGCGCGCGTTGGGCAACGAAAGATACTCGAGCATCAGCGCGATCCCCAAAGCATACAGGATCGCCCGAAACGGATGGGCGTGAGTCCACTGGGCAAGGAGTTCCACTTTCTCCTTGAACCGCAATCCCCACGGATTCTGTTGTACGTTTGCGGAAGGGCTCGTCGACATCCTCAACAGCCTATCGAGTGCTTGGTTTGGTCGAGGAAACTCTGCAGGATCAACGCCGAGGCCATCGCATCAATTCTCCCCTTGTTTGTCCGCCGCTGCTTTTTAGTCGTACCCATCTGAATGAGAGTCTGGTGTGCCATGCGGGATGTGAACCTCTCATCCCACGTGACCACATCGACGCCGAGGTTCTGCTTTAAGCGATCGACAAACGTGTCAACTTCCTTTGCCTTCATTCCTTTCTCTCCTCGCAACGTAAAGGGCATGCCGACAACGATGAGGCCGACATCGTATTCCCGTGCTACCGAGGTTATCCGGTCTAAAAGCTTTTGATCGTTGGCATAAGTGCCTACGCTCTGTGCGATGATCCGCAGCGGGTCACTTACCGCGACGCCCACCCTTACCGAACCAAAGTCAATTCCGAGGATCCTTTTATCCACTGGTCTCCTCAAATCGATCCACTTTTGTGATTCCCTTTAAGCGCTTCAATCGTTCCACAATGCCGCTAAGATGCTCGGTGTTTTTGACGTAAAGAATAAACTGCCCGTCAAAAAGCGAGTCTTTCGTCGCGATATTGACGCTCCGGATATTCGTGTTATTGTAGGTAGAGATGGCATGAGTAATCTCGTTGAGCAGCCCCGAACGATCCTGCCCCGAGAGCTTAATCCCGGCAATGAAATCGATATCGTTGGTAGGCGGCCAGGAGACTTCTACAATTCTCTCTTCATCGCTCAAACGCAACGACGCAACGTTGCGACAATTCTTACGATGGATCTTCAATCCTTCTCCGGTTGTGATAAACCCCACGATCTCATCGCCGGGAATAGGGTTGCAGCACTTCGCATAGTTGTGCATAAAATTGTCGCTGGTACCAAAAATCGATATTCCGCTCGTGATGCTTCGCGCGCTCTTTACAAATCTGTCGAAGAGCACCGAGGGACCGTTGATTCCTTTCAGTTCCTGTTCTCCGGTGGGATGTTTCGTCTTTTCAAGCAAGATCCCGATCATCGCTTCTGCATCGATGGCCTGGTTGCTGATGCCGAGATAAAAGTCCTGCGTGTTGCTGATCTTCTGAAGATGCACAAATTTCGCCAGCTCATCCTCGTTGATGTGAAGCTTCGCCTTCTTCACGCGTTTATCCCACAATTCCTTCCCCTGGTCGATGTGCTTCCGTTCCTCCTCCTTGATCCAACGACGGATTGCTGACTTCGCCTTGTGCGTAACGGCATATTTCTCCCAGTCGGCGTTCGGCGTCTGTTTCTTCGAGGTGATGATTTCCACCTGGTCGCCGCTCTGCAAAATGGTATTCAGCGGAACGATTCGCCCGTTGACCTTCGCTCCGATCGTATGGGAACCCACGTTTGAATGGATTTCGAAGCCGAAATCGATCGGCGTCGCCCCCTTCGGAAGAATCTTGATGTCTCCCTTTGGCGTGAAGACATAAATCTCATCCTGATACAGGTTAAGCTTGAAACTCTCCATGAGCTCCTTTGGAGTCTCATCGTCCCTCTGATCAAAAATTTCGCGGACCCAATTCACCCAGTTCTCGAGTTCCTTATCGAGCGACGGAACATTTTCTTTGTACATCCAATGCGCCGCGACGCCCCGCTCTGCAATCTCGTGCATCGACTTCGTTCGTATTTGCACCTCGACCATCTTGCCTTCCGGTCCAATGACCGTAGTGTGAAGTGATTGGTACCCGTTCTTCTTGGGGATAGAAATATAGTTTTTGAATCGCTCAGAGACCGGTTTGTATATCTCCGAAACGATGCCGTAGACGGAAAAGCATTTGTTGTCGTCGCTCGTGTCGAGCACAATTCTTACCGCAAACATATCGTAGATTTCCTCGAGCGGCTTACTCCTTTTCACCATCTTGTTGTAGATGCTGTAGAGGTGCTTCGGCCTTCCCTCGA
>CAYYHS010000246.1:0-4953 GCA_964471785.1 uncultured Chitinophagaceae bacterium | reverse complement strand
TTCCACTCCTGCTATAACCTGGCAAACCCCCGCCGCATCCGCTCCGCAGCTTTTTCAAGTTCTTCCATCGAGCAGGCGTAGGAAATCCGGACATGGTTCTTGGCCCCGAACCCGCTCCCCGGTACGACAACTACTTTTTCCTCGTTAAGAAGGAATGTTGCGATATCATCTCCGGACTTTAATGTTGTCCCGTTCACCTTCTTCCCAACAAACGCGCTCACATTAGGAAACACATAGAATGCCCCCTGAGGTTTCATGCACGTGATCCCTTTGATGGAAGTGATGGCACCGTGGATGAAGTTCCGCCGCCGCAGGAACTCGGCGTTCATGCTGTTCACCTCGTCATGCGAGCCGGTCAGTGCTGCCAACGCGGCATGCTGGGAGATAGAAGAAGCGTTGGATGTCATCTGGCCTTGCACCTTCTCCGCTGCCGTGACGATGTCTTTCGTCGCGCCGAGGTAGCCGATTCTCCATCCGGTCATCGAAAATGCCTTCGAGACTCCGTTGATCGTGATAACATGCTCCTTCACCGCAGGGATAGATCCCATGCTGAAGTGCTTTGTCCCATCGTAGATCACTTTCTCGTAAATCTCATCCGAGAGGACATAGAGATCGGCCTTCGCAACAACCTTTGCTAATTCCTCAATTTCCTCTTGCGTATAGACCGTCCCGGTGGGGTTGCAGGGAGAACAGAATAGCAGCGCTTTCGTCTTTTTTGTAATCACTCGCTTCAACTGCGCGGGCGTCATCTTGAAATCGTTCGCCTCAGTTGTCTGGATAAACACCGGCGTCGCATCGACAAGCCGTACCATTTCGGGATAGGTCACCCAGTACGGTGCGGGGATAATCACTTCATCTCCCTTATTGCAGATCGCCTTCAGCGTATTGTAGATCGAGTGTTTGGCTCCGTTCGAAACGAGAATCTGTGACGGATCGAAGGAAAGTTTGTTTTCCTTACGGAATTTTTCGGCAATCGCCTTGCGCAACTCGGGGATTCCGGCATTGACCGTATAACGCGTATGATTGTCCTCGATGGCCTGGATCGCCGCCTGCTTGATGTGAAATGGAGTCGGGAAGTCCGGCTCGCCTGCAGTAAGGGTGACCACATCGACGCCCTCCGTCTTCAATTTTTTTGCCAGCGCCGAGAGGGCCAACGTCATCGAAGGTTCCGTCTTCGCCACTTGTCTCGATAAAGATTTCAAAGGTTTTCTGGTATCCTTTCCTCAGAAGTTATAAGCGTCCTACTTTTTCTTTCAATCTTTTGTAGACGTTCGGCGGCACGAACGTCTTGAAATCTCCGTTGAGCCGTGCAAGCTCGCGTACGATGCTGGAGTTAAGATACGTGTATTTTTCGTGAGGCATCAGGAACACTGTGTTTATGCTCTCTTCTTGCTTCCGGTTGATGAGGGCCATCTGGAATTCGTACTCGAAATCGGAGATCGCACGCAATCCGCGTATCAACGCGATCGCTTTCTTCTTCCGGGCAAAATCGATGAGGAGCCCTTCAAAACTTTCGACAGAGACGTTCCGGTATTTCCTCTGCTTGATGATCTCCCGGATCATCTCGACCCGTTCTTCTTCATCGAAGATCGGAGATTTTGTCGAATTCTTCGCCACGGTGACAATGACTCTGTCGAACAATTCCATTCCGCGTTCAAGAATGTCGACGTGTCCATTCGTGATCGGGTCGAACGTGCCGGGATACAATGCTATTTTCATGGTCGACTTTCGGTCTGTGATTGGAAAAATGTGACAACGGTCCTTCCATATTTCCTCACATCGACAGATTCCCACAACAAGCTTGGCTCGAAGCGTAAGAGTCGCGGATGCTCGATGATCAAGTATCCTGCCGGCGCAACGACGCCGCTCTGAAATATCAGAGTTGGCAATCGGTGGAGCACTTCTAATTCATACGGGGGATCGGCAAACACGACATCGAACGACGCGCGCGGCCTCGCGAGATAGTCGAAGGCATCGGCGGCTACGATTTCGGACTGAAGCTCTGCTCCGATAGCAGTGACATTTTCTTTCAGATATGCTAGAGGCCGCTTTCCGTTTTCCACGAACACCGCGTGGAGGGCTCCCCGGCTCAGCGCTTCGATGCCGAGACTGCCGCTTCCCGCAAAGATATCCAGCACGCTCGTTTCACTCCAAGCGATCCTGTTCTGCAGGATATTGAAGATCGATCCTTTCACCCTGCTTGTCGCGGGGCGGACGGACAAATCAGCGACGGTTTGCAACCTTCTGCCTTTATACTTGCCGGCGATAACGCGCATCGCTATTCCGCTCTTAAGGCAAGACCGATGGCCGACGCATATTCTTGTTTGCGGGATTCGATGTCCCGGTAATTCCTCAGCGTATGGGGCAGCGCCACTTTCTTGAACGGATCGATGATCTCAACCGGAATCGAGGAGAGAGCTTTTAGGCCGGTTACCATCGACGGGGTTACGATCCTTCCGTGGAAGTAAATCGCTTCGGCTCCGGTGCCTTTGGCGTATTCGGCGAGCTGAGCCATGTCGTTCTCGGTCGTCCATTCAAGAGTCGTGAAGTCTTTCGTCTGACCGTTCACGACAACGCTTGCGTCAAAGGATCTCTCATCGACACCCGCCAGAAGAATGCGTTTGGACGCCAATTCGGGATAATTAAAGAGGAGCGCATTCTCAGCCCCAAAGTGATCGACGTCCACGATATTAAGATTACCGCTCAGCTGCCGGCATACGTTGGCGAGGAAATTCAAAAATATCTTTCTCACGGCGACAATAATTGTGGTATTGACCTGCGTCTCTTCGTGAGTATCCAGGACCATCGTGCCGACATTGAACGCGCTCGGATTCTTAACGAGAGCGTACTGGCTCAACTCCCACAGTGAATGCTGGTCGAGTTCCGCCGCGCTGAGAGAGGAGTCGGTCGGAATCGACTGCACGACGATCATCCTGCTGTTGAGTCCGAACGCGAACGTACGGGATCCGCTCCCGATACTCCTGAAAAAGTTAGTCAGTTCTTCCGCAAATCCACGTTCTCGTTGAGAAGCCCCGGGCTGGCTAAAGCTATCCTGGTCGTCAAAATTGAATGACGATTCGAACGAGCCGGCGGCGGTAAGGGTGTGCCCTTTGGGGCTGTGCGCAATCTCCACGGCCGTGACCTGGGATTGTTCCAGTATCATAGCGATGTGGCGTTCGGTTGTTTTCATTTTATCACCACGAATGGGCGCAGCCGGTCGAATTTTTTAGCGCCGATCCCTTTGATTTTTTTCAGTTGATCCAAGGAAGAGAATGTGCCATGCTCGTCGCGGAAGATCAGGATTTGCTCCGCGATGCCTTCTCCGATGCCGGGGAGCGACAGAAGATCGGATTTCGTCGCCGTATTGAGATTAATCTTTTTTCCAGCGGCACGGACACTTTTCATTGCCGTGCTGTCTGCGTATCCGGAGGCCTGCGAAATGCTCGTCAGGCGCAGTGAACGTTCCTCGAACTCCTTGTCGAGCGCCGTGTAATCGAACTGCCGTACCGGCTGTGCGGCAAAGTGCGCCTTGTAAAATCTGATCGAAACGCCGGCAAGAAACACGACAGACAGGAACAGAAAGATTCTCTGTTCATTCTTCGTGAACGCGGCAAATTCCTGTACGCGCTTCAGCAAATTCATGGAAACCGTGAACCGAAAAAGACGGAGTCGGGGAGCTAAGCCGTCACATGAAAGCGTTCTTCATTTTTTCGAAGAACGATCGATTAGCGCTCTTCTCGTCTTCCGTCGGGACGATGTGCTCGCTCGACGAAAGTTCACGCAGCAATTCTTTTTCCCGGGCATTGAGTTTTGTCGGCACCCAGACCTGTATCCTGACCAACTGATCGCCGCGCCCGTAGTTGTTCAGATGGGGGATCCCTTTTTCTTTCATCCTCAGCATCTTTCCCGGCATCGTGCCCGGATCGATCTTGACTCGCGACCTTCCCGTCAAAGTCGGGACTTCAATTTCGCCCCCTGTTACCGCCTGCGGAAAACTGAGCAGGGCGTTATAGATTATGTCGTCGCCATTCCGCGCAAAGTGTTCATGCCGGACTTCCTGGAACTCGACGATCACGTCTCCCGGTTGGCCGCCTCGCCGTCCTGCATTTCCCTGACCCTGAAGAGCGAGGTAATTGCCCTCTGAAACTCCAGCCGGGACGTTCACCTTGATCGTGGTTTCGCCCTGCTCGCGTCCTTCGCCGCTGCATGCCGGGCAATGATCACGGATGATTTGTCCTTCGCCGCCGCAGTTCAGACAGGTAGTGATGTTCACGAATTGGCCGAACATTGAGCGGGAAACCTGCCGCAGTTCGCCGGTGCCTCCGCACTGCGGGCAAGGCGTGCGAGACGATCCCGCCTTGGCCCCGCTGCCCGAACAGACATGGCACGTCTTCCATTTCTTAATCTTAATCTTTTTCTCAACGCCCGTTGCTATCTCTTCAAGCGTAAGCTTGAGCTGGACTTTCAAGTCCGATCCGGCCTGGCCCGTCGAGCGGCGCCGTTGTTGCCTTCCGCCGGAGAATACGTCGTCGAAGACACCGCCGCCGAAAATATCTCCGAAGCTGGAGAAAATGTCGTTCATATCTGTGTAGCTTCGGAAGTCGGTGCCGCGCATCCCTTCATGGCCGTACTGGTCGAACCGCTGTCTCTTCGTCGGATCGCCTAACGCTTCGTACGCTTCGGCAGCCTCTTTGAACTTGTCCTCGGCCTCTTTGTTGTTCGGGTTACGGTCGGGATGGTACTGGAGAGCAAGTTTCCGGTATGCTTTCTTGATCTCGTCCTGCGACGCATTTCGAGTGACGCCAAGGACCTCATAAAAATCACGCTTAGTCGCCATAGCTAGTCTTCAAAATCCTCTGTTGCCTTTATCTGTTGTACCTTCTCCCCGGCAGGCTCCGATGAGACAACGACTTTTGCGTGGCGTATCACTTTGTCGAAGAGAAGGTATCCCTT
>CAYYHS010000245.1:0-5000 GCA_964471785.1 uncultured Chitinophagaceae bacterium | reverse complement strand
AACCTAAGGAGCCGACAAAATTTCTTTCTCCGAAAACATATGGAAATGTTCAGAAGTCTGCCGTCTCAACGGGCCGTGCTCAGGAGAAAGATATTGTCCTGCCTTTTCACCACCGAACGAGAAAGCCGCTGCCTATTCAAGATTACGGCGCCATCGGCGGTGCAGAAGTGAAGAGGGGCGACGTGATCCACCGAATTCTCTCGTTGATAGAATTTTTCGAAAACGATTTCCGCCAGCAAATGGATGCCGTTGTTCAACGCATACACGCGGAAATACCCGAGGGGATAGACCAGGGCGAAATCCGAGCGGCATTGTTCGATTTTGTCGGATCCAGCGACATCCTCGAATATTTTGGACGGAAGGACGGTAGGAGAATCTTGAGGGAACAAGACCTCACGAATGCGGCCGGCGCACTCTATCGGGCGGATCGGATCGTCGTCGATCCCACACGCGTTTCAGTTGTCGATTTCAAAACCGGCGGGGAGGAATATGAGGCAGAATACATTGTCCAGGTGCGAAATTATATGGAGATGATGAAAGGGATCTACCCCGGCAAGCACGTTGAGGGTGTCATTGCCTATGTCGATATGAAGAAAGTAAAGAGACTTTCATGAGTGTTGTCTCCCTGATCTCACCAGAGCGAAATCTTATTGAGGAGATCGTTCCGCTTCTCGTTCCGGAGGGGCTTGATTACTCGAACACCATCGTTGTCTTTCCGGGGAAACGTCCGGCACACGCCTTGAGGAGCGCTTTAGCGAAGAACGCTGGCGGGAGTTTCCTTCCCCCGAAGATATTTTCAATCGATCATTTCATCGATTATCTTCTCGACGAAATACTGCAAACGCATGCGGCCCCCTTGGAAGCGCTCGATGCAGTTGCGATGTTACATGAAATCTATCTTGCAGACCCGCATCGGCCCGGGGGTGACCATTTTATGTCGCTCGACGCCTTCTTGCCTCTCGGCATGAAGATCTTCAGCGAGATGGAGGAGTTATTGCTGGCCGATGTTTCATTGCGCAGGGTTCGGGACGCTCTCTCCGGTATTGCCTTCGGGGGATTCACTTCGCTTCTCGTTTTTTATGAGCAATTGTATTCTCTCGCACGTGAACGGAAGCTGGCGACCCGGTCGATGAAATATCGTGCCGTTGCGGAGAAAGCGTCAACGATCGATGGCAGGGGGGTCTCGAAATTTATTTTTGCCGGCTTTTTTGCATTCACGAACTCGGAAAAGACAATCTTCCGGCATTTTGCCACGCTCGAGAACGTCGTCCAAATCTTTCAGAATGGACCCGGCATGGTGGCCTTGCTTCAGGAGCTTGGTGTATCGCCCGAATTGCCCGAGGAAAAAAGGAGTGAGCCTGCATTTCATTTTTACAGGAGCGCCGACAGCCATGGCCAGGTTTTTGTTCTCAGCGAGAAGATTCAAAACATGGGGAAGGACGATCCGGCATCCCTCCAGCGGACTGCAATTGTCCTGCCGACCTCCGATTCTCTCTTCCCGTTGTTTCACCAGACTCTCGCACTTCTTCCGGACGACGAATACAATATTTCTCTCGGCTATCCTGTCACGAGAACGCCCGTGTATGGTTTTCTTGAAGCATTGATGGACCTGTTGATCTCGAAGGACGGGCGGCGATATTCCATCCCGAGTTATATCAAATTTGCCCTTCATCCCTATACAAAAAATATTCGCTACGGACAACGATCCGACATTACCCGTATTCTTTTCAATACGATTGAGGAGCTGTTCTTGAAGGGCCGATCAACCTCTTTCTTTTTGCTCGAAGAACTGGAGGACAATTCTTTTTTGTTTGAACGGGCGGCCAAAAGAGTTGCGGGTATCGGCGAGCCGGTGTCGGCAGAGGAGTTGAAGAATCACCTTCGGTTGATTCATGATCAGACGATCAGGAAATGTGACGGTCCGAAAAGTATCGGAGACTTTGCTGAGAAGGCCATTGCCGCCGTCAGTTATGTCGATTTGCACAGTACCGCGCGGCTGCACCCATTTTTCCGCCCTTTTGCGGAATCCCTAGTGGAGAGCCTCAATGCTGTGTCGTCATCATTGCTCAAGGATAGAATATTCTCCGAGACCGGCGAGTACGTGTTGTTTTTCAGGAATTACATCGCCCTGGCTGAGGTTCCGTTTACCGGGACGCCATTGCATGGTTTACAGGTTCTCGGCTTTTTGGAAACGCGCAACCTTCAATTCGATACGGTGTTCGTCCTTGATGCAAACGACGATGTCATTCCGGGGAACAAGGGTCATGACGTGTTACTCCCCTTTAAGCTGCGTGAATCACTAGGTCTGTCGACATATCGCGACCGTGAACGTGCGGCGGAATATTATTTTTACCTTCTCCTTGCGGGGGCAAGAGACGTGCACTTCTTTTTCACAGAGGGAGGCAAGAAAGAAAAAAGCCGGTTTATCGAGAAACTGTTGTGGCAGAAAGAACAGCGGGACAATCGAGTGGGCTCCGAAGAGTATCTTCACACAGTCCGTTACCGGGTCCAACTTGCAAACGCCGTTCCGGAAGCGATACAGAAGACGGATGCTGTCATCCGTTTCCTGAAAGGGTATTCGTTCAATGCGACTGCATTGGACACGTACTTGAGATGTCAGCTGAGATTTTACTATGCTTTTGTTTTGCAGCTGCGAGAACGGGCCGATGTCTCTGGCGAACTTGAACAAGGCGACATCGGAAGTTTCATTCATCTCTTACTCGCATCGTACTTCAGGCCGTTTAAAGGTAAGAAGCTGACAAAAGAAATGGTGACCGTATCGACCCTCGAACATTCCGTCGAAGAATGTTTCACAAGAGAATTCGGCTCGGAGCCTGTCGGCGCAGTCTTCTTATTAAAGAAACAAATACTATCCCATTTGAGGGAGTTTCTGCTGGCATACCAACTTCCGCTATTGGATGAGGATGTCACGCTGCTCGACGTGGAGTCGAAATCTGAATCATCGGTCGGCTCTTACCGGATCGCGGGAACGCTTGACAGGATAGAACAACGAGGACAAAAGAAGTATATTCTAGACTACAAAACCGGAAGTAGCGACAACTTCACTCAAATCCAATTTGACAAGCTGAACCCTAGTGAAAGGGAGTCGTGGAGCGAATCGATCGGCTCTCTTCAGCTGCCGCTGTATGCGATGCTCTACGCAAACTCAACGTCAACGGCGATTGACGAAATCGTTCCGGCGTACCTTTTCCTCGGAAGACATGAAATAAATAAAGAGATTGAGCAGGGGCTGTTCGATGAACCGTCTGAAGCGGGGGAAAAAATGGACATGCTTCAGAAAATCATTCTTGGATTGTTGGATGAAATAACGGATAACACTCATGCATTCGATCCAACGAACAAGATCGAAAAAGAATGCCCCAGATGTCCCTTCAAATATATTTGCGGAACGCAATGGGCGGGGGAGTATAAAGTGTAAAGTTACAAGTTATAAGTTATAACTTATTAAAACGATAAGGTCGTAGGATTTATCTTCATAATTAAAGAAAGGAACATCGTAAGTGCCAAGGGAGCGGATGCGCAAAGTAGATTGGGCGAAAGCACTTCGGTCTTTGTTCCAAAAATACATGGGGCGAAAACACCCCCTTGATTACAAAAATCGCTACCAGTTGGTTGTGATGGTAATTCTCTCCGCGCGGGACTCGGACAAACATGTCAATGATATTACACCCCCGTTCTTCAAAACCTTCCCCACCATGAAGAGACTAGCCAAAGCGAAGGCCGGAGATTTGCAGAAGTTCATCGGCAAGGTCCGTAACAGTCGCAATAAGATAGCATGGCTCATGGATCTCGCCAAGACAATCGGCACGGACGAGAGAATTCCAACCACGATGGATGAACTAACGGTCCTTGCGGGCATCGGACGAAAATCGGCGAACGTCATCATTCGAGAATCGGGAGGGAAAGCGGAAGGGATTATCGTCGACCTTCATGTTTTACGTGTGGCTCCTCGGCTCGGAATCGCTGCCGAAGAAGATCCGAGGAAAATGGAGAAGCAACTGATGGAGGCACTCCCGCAAGAAGATTGGAATGAAGCCGGAATGGCCTTTTCATTCCTCGGAAGAGAGATATGCCGGCCGACCGATCCGAAATGTCCATTGTGCCCGGCGAATAAAGTCTGCTCGTACTATTCAGGAATTCGAGGGAAGCATACATGAAGCGACAGCTTAGACTAGGTTTTGTTATTGTCATTCTCTGCATAGCTTCAGCGCACGCGCAGGATGCAGAGGAAATAGTGAGAAAGGCCAATGACCTCTTGCGGGGAAGTCATACCTACTCCGAAATATCAATGACCATCATCAAACCAGAATGGACTCGCACAATCTCCATGAAGACGTGGTCCCTTGAGCCCGATTTCGCGCTCGTCTACATCACGGAGCCGGCTCACGACAAAGGCTCGGTGACTCTCAAGAGAAAGAGCGAAGTGTGGAACTGGGTTCCGAGCATTCAGCGGGTTATCAAGATTCCTCCTTCGATGATGCTCCAGTCGTGGATGGGATCGGATTTCACGAACGACGATCTTGTGCGTCAATCATCGATTGTCGACGATTACAGCCACACCATACTCTCCGAAGAGATGTATGACGGAAACCGATGCTGGAAAATTCAGCTGATTCCGAAACCCGATGCTGGAGTTGTGTGGGGAAGGCTGACCATGTGGATATCAAAGGGAACGTACCTGGAATTGAAGATCGAGTATTATGATGAAGACGGCAACCTGGCGAAGTCGTTCGTGGGGAGCAAGATCAAAACTTTTGACGAACGGCCGCTCCCCTCGCACTGGGAAATGATACCGGCGAATAAACAAGGCGAAAAAACGGTCATGGAGTATCATCAGCTGAAATTCTCCATTGACCTGGAGCCCGGATTCTTCTCTGAACAAAATATGAAACGCGTTCGATGATTCAGTTGCCAGACAGATCTGCAAACGGCACTCCGCCTTCAAGCGACGGCTCCGGAAACCTGTACTTCCGGCTGGC
>CAYYHS010000244.1:0-5007 GCA_964471785.1 uncultured Chitinophagaceae bacterium | reverse complement strand
TTCTGTCCAACTGCCGTTGGTCGCGTTTTAAGTTCTCCTCATTCACCTTCACGAGCTGTTCATTTCTCAGCACAGTAAGATAGTCGCTCTGGACTGTGAAGACGATCTGCTGCTTCGTCCTTGAAAAAAGATCACTCGAGGCATTGGCCCCCGCAACAGCTCTCTTTACTGTCGCCTCGCGGTTGAAACCGTTGAAGACGGTATACCCCATGCTCAAGCCGGTGGAGTAACTGTTGGTCACGGAGAATCCGCCGCTGACGTACGGCAAGCCCCCAATAACGTGCGTCGAGACAGGGCCGTCGTTCTGCTGACGCAGCCATTGCCCGTTCGCAGAAAGCGACGGAAGATATGCTCCGTACGCAGCAAGGACACCGCTCTGTGCCGCATCGACACTATTGTGAGACTGTTCCACCAGAACGTTCTTGGCGAGAGCAATGTCAATTGATTGTTTCAACGTCAACGTTTGGTCGGTGGCAGTTTGCGAAAGAAGGATTGCAGGTAGCAGCAACAAGAAAAAGATTCGTTTCATTCAGCTTTCTCCAAGGAAATGCTTGAGCCAGTATTCGTAACTTATAGATAGACGAATACGATTGATTAAAGTTTCAACAGAATTTGCCTTTTCTGGAGTTAAATATAGGAATTTGGCGGGAATAATGCACCTTTGGAGATTCCCCTGGTTTTGATTGGGACAAAGTCAGGAGGTGTGTTGAAATTCTTGGATAACTGCGTCTTTAATAGAGAGCAAGTACTCCAGAGCGGCGGCGTGTTCGTTCGCGATGATGCCATCGAGAATTGCCTCTTCAATCTTGGATTTAAGCACTCCAACAAGTTTGCCGGGTTCTAAGCCGCAGATTTGCATGATTTCCTCGCCCCGCACCGGCGGCTGAAAAGAGCGCAAACGGTCCTTTTCTTCCACCTCTATCATCTTCGAATGAACACGATCGTAGTTCGAAGTATACTCTTTGACCAGCTTAGGATTTTTCGAGGTAATATCTGCCCGGCAGAGCATCATCAGGTCATCAATCAATTCTCCCGCGTCAAACAGGAGCCGGCGGACTGCGGAATCGGTCACATCCTCATCGACAAGCGCCATCGGACGGAGATGAAGGCGTACGAGCTTTTCGACGTACGAAATCTTTTCGAACGGAAGTTTCAACTTCCGGAACATGTGCTTCACCATCCGGGCGCCAAGATCTTCGTGACCGTAGAACGTCCAGCCGATTCCTTCGCGAAACTGCTTCGTCCTCGGTTTAGCGATGTCGTGGACGAGAGCCGTGAACCGAAGGTAGACATCGTCCGTGACCTGTGAAATGTTGTCGACGACAGTACAGGTATGGAGAAAAACATCCTTGTGGTGATGATCATCCCGTTGATCGACGCCGGAAAGCTCGGCAATCTCAGGAAAGACGATACCCATGACGCCCGTGGTAAACATTAGAATAAGACCGACGGATGGCTTGGGACTCGATAGGATTTTCAAAAACTCATCGGTGATTCGCTCCTGAGCGATAATGGCCAACCGATCCTTCATGGCTGGAATTGCGTCGAGCGTATTCTTCTCGAGTGAGAACCCAAGCTGTGAAGCAAACCGAACCGCGCGCATGATCCGCAAAGGGTCGTCATCGAATGTTTTTGCCGGATCGAGGGGCGTGCGGAGGATCTTTGCCTCGAGATCCGAGACGCCATGAAACGGATCAGCCAAGTCGCCGAAATTCGCAAAATTCAACGATGCTGCGACTGCATTAATTGTGAAATCGCGCCGCGAGAGATCATCCTCCAGCGATCCAGACTCCACAACCGGATTACGCGAGTCCTTTGAGTAACTCTCCTTGCGCGCTCCAACAAACTCGACCTTGAGCGGACCCAGGTGGAGCATTGCCGTTCCGAATTTTTCATAGACGACGATCTTTGCTCCGCCGAATTTCTCCGCTACATTTTTGGCAAATTCAATTCCGTTTCCCACGACAAGCACATCGACATCCTGACCCTGCTTGCCGAGCAGCAGATCACGCACGTACCCCCCGACGACGTAGACATCAAGGCGCAATTCGTCCGCGAGCTGGCCGATCGCCCGGAGCTCGGGAGCGCCGATCTCAATATGATGAATGTGATGAGCCATGCCGGATCAGACGCCGAATTTTTGGACCTGAATGGAATTCATAATTCTCTGTGCCACGTCGAGAGCTCTACGCCCATCGAGGCCCGTGACAACAGGCTGTTTCTTTGCGCGAACAACGGAGACAAATGACTCCAACTCGTACTTCAACGCGTTCACTTCTTTTACTTCGGGCTGTTCGTACACAATATTCCGCTTCTTCTTTCCTTCACCGATCTGCCCGAGCAGCATGGTTGTCTGGCCGGCGGTCTCGCCTTCATCCACAAGACGAAAAACTTCCGCCAGCCCCTGGAGAAAGTCGATGGAGATATAGCCATTGTTCTGGAACATCCTCATCTTCCGCATTTTATTCTGAGATATCCGGCTTGCCGTGACATTTGCTACGCATCCATTTTCAAATTGGAGCCGCGCGTTGGCGATATCGACGGAGTCCGATACGACGGCGACTCCGTTTGCGTCGATCCTCGACACCGGTGACTGGACCAGACTCATGATCACATCGATATCATGAATCATCAAATCCAGAACAACCGCAACGTCGGTGCCGCGGGGATTAAACTGAGCAAGCCGATGGGACTCAATAAACATCGGCTTCAGGTTGTAGGATTCAAGTGCGAGAATAGCCGGGTTGAATCTTTCGATATGTCCGACCTGAATGAGACATCCTTTTGCTTCTGCGAGTGCGATCAATTGATCGGCCTCTGCGACAGTTTGTGTGATAGGCTTTTCAATCAAAACGTGAACGCCGGCATTCAGCGCTCGTTGTGCTACCTCGAAGTGCTGCGACGTCACCGTCGCGATGCTCACGGCATCGACATTGTTCAAGAGATCATCCAAGGCCGCAAAAGAGCGAAGACCCGGATAGAGAGACGCAACAGCCTCGCGCGTCAATTGGTCAATATCATAAACTCCGACGAGGAGCGCGCCGGGAATCTCGGAGTACATTTTCGTATGCAGTGAACCGAGATGGCCGACTCCAACGACCCCGATGCGGAGAACGGCTTTGTCCGAAGTCCGGTATCCGGAGTCGGGAGTCTCTTGCATAGAGTCAACTGTTGATTGTTGATTGCTCATTGTTAATTGTTCATTGTTGAGTGTCAGGTTTCGTTTCATTGCTTCCCCCCGGACTCTTTGCCACCGCACCGCCGACTGCTCTGTCGAACCCTCCGAAGCGCTCGTCATGGTAGTAAACCACCGCAATGTAACGATCAATCGTTTGCCAGTCGTTACCCTCGAGGGCAATCCAGTCATCGTCGACGACCTCGCCGGTGACAGAATCGATCGATGCAGTGACGTATTGATAATCGTGGACTCCGCGGCGGATCCATTTGCGGAGCGTATACATGGCGCTGGAACCAGATGTTGAAACCATCATCTTAAAATCGTCGCGGAGTTGCCATCGATTAAAAGCGCCGACGAGGTAGACATCATTCTTGGACGGAGAAGGGAGCTCCAGCCTGAATTCCACTTCCAGGTAATCCGAGTTGATGCCGGTGAAGGGTCCCAGTTTAGCAGCACCGTTGGCGTCTATCTTTCCTTGCCATAGAAAGCGAGAGAGATCCGCCCCTTCGCGCGAACGCACCACTTCTCCGTTTGGATACAAACTTGTCGAGCCGATGTCAAGCCTTCGATACTCGTTGCCGGGAGAAACGTTGCGGATGATGAATGATTTGCTCGTAGCATAGGCATCCTGGACAAATGTATCCGGATCCTTGTCATCCACATCGATCCGGATGGGGGAATACATTTTCCAGTTCTGAATGATATCGACGCACTTCACGTTGGGATAGTAAATCTGCCCTCCTTCGGGCTGAGCATCTGGCGAGGGAACGTTCACATTGACGGTAATCTGATTCATCCGGTTGTATGGGGCCCCTCGTTCCGAGTACAAACTGTTCTCGACACGCATAGAGGCAGCGACGGATTTCTCAATGACAATGAACCGCCCTTCGCCGAGAACAACGTTTGCAGAATCTTTGTCGATGAGCGTGAAAACATAGTTCCCGGAGTACGGGAAACGGACAATCCCCATCCCATCCGGAAAATCATTCCTGTAATGATATGCATAATGATGCACTCCGTTCGGCGCCACGGTGAACTGCAGGTGCGAGCTTTTAGAGTGATATTCCTGGTTGAGAAAGGCGTTTCTTTCCGGGATCCAATCTTTTGTCGCGTGGGTAAAGATCAGCTGCAGATCGGGTGGATGAACCGCAACGACATCGAACTCAATCGTGACAGTCTGACCCATCGCGATAACCGGCGGCAAGTATTCGTCGTCCATCGCGTAAATGCGCAGTCCAAGAATCTGAAGCGCGGCCGGCTGTCCGAGACAGAGCGTTGTAGAAAGAGCGATCAAGCAAAACAGTTTTTTCACGTACCCCCCTTTGACGTAGGAAGTGCATCTTTAAGCCAACGGTGAAATTCATCAACGCTGTGATAAAGATAGTCCTCTTCGTCTGCATGACCATCTCTTTGCCGTACGAATCCCAGACCACAGCGGCGATCTCTACTCCGCATTCGCGTGCAGCCGTAATATCTGCAACAGCGTCGCCGACCATGAGCACCTCATCGGGTTTCAGCGAAAACTTGTCCATGATCTTCCTGATCCCGTCGCCTGACGGCTTATGATGATCGACGTCATCCCCCGTCATGATGGCATCGAAATATGAGGCGATACCGAATTTGGCGAGCGTGATCTCCGTGGTCCGTCTCCCCTTCCCGGTAAAAAGCGCGATGAGAATTCCTCTCGACTTCACGAACTTAAGCAACTCCTCGATTCCTGGATAGAGAGAGGCCAGTTCGTTGTGATGGTGGGTGTAATATCGGTAGTATTCGGGCATCGCTTTGTCGAGGTGGCCGGGCCCGATCATTGCCTCGATCGCCTCTTCTTC
>CAYYHS010000243.1:0-5023 GCA_964471785.1 uncultured Chitinophagaceae bacterium | reverse complement strand
ACTCCTGTGTCCTTAGTTCTTATCTTATTCGTCATCAGTCTAAAGACCTCGGACTAAGGACGACGGACTGAATTAGGAATCTAGTGCCGAATTTCGCTTTAACATTCCACATTGAGAGTAAATGGATGCACTCATTGAAAATGAACATTTAGAAAATCGCCCTTCTTGAATCATTCCCTTCACGCCAACAACTCCTCGACCCGCCTCGCGATCGCCGGAGAGGCGGTGAGCCCGGGAGATTCGATGCCAATTAAGTTCACTAGCCCTGCCAGGCCTCGCTCCTTTTCGTGGGCAATCACAAAATCTTTTGCCACCCCTCCCTCCTTCAAAAGTCTTGGACGGATTCCGCACATGTCAGGCATAATGTCTTCGGCGGTAACAGAAGGAAGAATTTTCTGTATCGATTCCAGAAAGCTCAAACGTTTCGAATCAGAAACGGTGTAGTCTTGTTCATTCTCGGTGAGATATTCTACGTCCGGTCCGAATTTCAATCTTCCGCCAAGGTCGAGGAGAGCATGAACTCCGAGACTATCTTTCGTGGGTACTGGATAGACAAGACGGGATATCAGTTTTGCTTTTGAAGGCGAGACGCTGAAGTAGGATCCTTTGCAGAATTGCATCCGGTATCCGGCATCATCAATATCAATTCCGGCATACGAAGCAATTTTATCCGATCCAAGCCCCGCAGCGTTTACGATTTTTTCTGCAGTGAAGGTGGCATCTGCACCTGAGTCCTTCACGGATATCAGGAAACCATCCGATCTCTTGTCAATAGCGACTACTTCACAGTGACATTGGATCGTAGCTCCCTGGTTCTTTGCTGTGTGGAAGTAGAAGTCCATCAACGCATGAGCACTTATGATGCCGGTTCGGGGCGAAAGGATCGATCCGCATGTTGTAATATACGGCTCAAGCTTCTTCGTCTCCTTCGCATCGAGAACTTTTAGCTCCACACCGTTGGCAGTTCCGTTTTGCAGAATGCCTTCTAGAATTGGAATTTCCTCCGGCGTGCTGGCGATGATAATTTTGGTAATAGGTGAAAACGGCAGACCGTTCTTTTCGCACAAAGAATATAACTCTTCTCTTCCCTCTACACACAAGCTTGCCTTCAGACTACCTGGGTTATAATAAATGCCCGCATGAATCACTTCGCTGTTGTGGCTTGATGTCTCCATCCCATACTTAGCGTTTCTCTCGAGTACTGCGACCCGCTTATATCTGGCAGATAATCGGGCGGCGATAGCCAACCCAACGACTCCGGCACCGATGACAACTACTTGGAAATCACTTGAAGGCATTTTAGGGATTAACGTAGCTCCATTGATGATTCAAGGGGAGAGCCGCTCGAGATTCCATCTTCCGTTCCTGCCGATGGAATAGCGGAGGCGATCATGAAGTCGATTAGGTCTTCCCTGCCAGAATTCAATTTCCGAAGGAATAATCCTGAAACCGCCCCATGCTGGAGGGAGGGGTATTTCCTTTCCACGGTATTCTTTTTCCAAGCGTTGCGCCTCTGCCTCAAGCGACGATCGATTCGGTATCACTTCACTCTGACTCGAAGCCAGCGCACTAATTTGGCTGCCGACGGGACGCGAATGGAAATAACTCTCCGATTCCTCGCGCGGCACACGCTCTGCAGATCCAATAACCCTGACTTGCCGTTCCAATTCAAGCCAGTGAAAAGCGAGAGCCGCCGCAGGGTTTTCCGTAAGTTCCTTTCCCTTCCGACTTTCGTAGTTCGTGAAAAAAATAAATCCCGTACTATCAAATTTCTTTAGGAGAACTATCCGGGCGGAAGGTTTTCCGGACTTCGATGCTGTTGCAAGCGTCATCGCGGTTGGTTCGGTAAGGTGAGCCGCGAGTGCTTCGTCCATCCATTTGGAGAACATCGTCATGGGATCGGGGTCAACATCATTCTCATCCAAGCCGGTCAGCGTGTATTCCTTCCGGAGGTTTGCGATTAATGTGGTATTCGGAGCATCAACCATTGAGCTTTACTCTTTCGGAAGCCCTTTTTTCGACACGGCTTCCATGACATCACAGAACCGGTCGAGCTCGTTGAGTGTTGTATATATGTTTGGAGTGATGCGGATTCCTTTGAACTCGTCATGCACAATCGGAGTGGTCAAAATCTTGTGCTTCGACATAAGATATCCCCCCAACGCCACCGGATCTACCCCCTCGATATTGATATTTGCAATAGCACAAGATTGCCTGTCGTCGAACGACGTGTTGAATTTGGCATTCGGTAAATCTTTTAACCTGTTCATCCAGTATCGAGACAAATAACGAAGGCGTGCTTCCTTTCTCTCCGCCCCGATACCGTTGTGGAAGAGGATCGCTTCGCCGATGGCCAGCTTCGGTGCAGCGGAGTGTGTCCCGATCTCCTCGAACTTTCGGATATCGTTCGCTTCTGTCTTATCTGCCGCCATCAGAGGCCAGATCTTTTCGATCTTTTCCCGTTTAACATAGAGCAAACCGGTTCCCTTGGGAGCCAGCAGCCATTTGTGAAGACTTGTACCAAAGTAATCGCAGCCGAGATCCTTCTGCGTAAAACTAAACTGCGCGAAAGAGTGCGCGCCGTCGACAATCACTTCAATCCCCCTCGACCGCGCCAGTTCGCAGACCGCCTTCACGGGGGTTATTTGCCCTGTTATGTTGATCATGTGGGCGATGAGGATAACCCTTGTCCTGTTTGTGATGCCGGCTTCGAACGCTGCAGTTATCTCCGCCGGGTTCTTTGGCGGGATAGGAACCTTCACGAGCTTCAGTTTCAATCCTTCGCGCTGCTCTCGCTGGCGGAGTGTCGTTAACATGCGGGGATAGTCTTGAGTGGTCGTAAGAATTTCATCGCCGTTTCTAAGATCCATTCCCATAAGAAGAATCTCGAGCGATTCAGAAGCATTCCTCGTGATGGCTATTTCCTCGGCATCACAACCGAAGACCCCCGCCAACCCCTTCCTGATCGTTTCGGATTGGGGTTCAAGAATTTGCCACATCGTATAGGCTGTCGCATCTTCCTGTTCCCATTGGTATCGGACCAACGCTTCGGTGACCATTTTAGGGGAAGGACTTACCCCGCCGTTGTTCAGGTTTGTGATGCCGCGGGTAACGGTAAATGCCTTCTGAATCTCGTACCAGAAATCTTCATCCGATGCAACTGTATCCGCAGGGAGGGAATCCATCGTCTTCACCGCCGCCTGGACATTATTGAACAATGAGGCCACAACAGGCGACGACAATACAGCGAGTCCGAGTCCTTTGCCGGCTGAGCCAAGAAAGTCACGCCGGTTAAGCCCTTCCGGAAAGATATTCTTAAACGTCTCCATCTGCGCACTCCTTTCAATGTTTTCAGTCTGCATCGTTGCTCAGCGAGTTAAATCTGCTTTGAGTTTTAATCGAACCTGAACTTTCTTACTCGTTAACTCCCGCAATGCATCCGAAGAAATCCATCGGGCGGATGAGGAATGAAAACCCGCGATGACTTTTGCCGTTGCGATCGCTCTATTGTTTAACCGGGCATTTCGTTTTCCGATTTGCCTTAACGACCAATTGACGGCTTTCCGAACGAAGTTTCTTTCGTCACGGCTCTCATCGCGGATTCTTCCTAGGAATTTGATGAACACCCCGTCGCTTGCACTTTTATCATGAACTGAGAGGGATGCCATCATCGTGAAGCCTGCGCGCTTAACGAACTCTTCCTTTTGCCTGCTCCACTCGAGCGCTTTCTTAAAGGCATGTTTGGTTTGACCGAACAAGAAGCCGCAGCACTGATCGCATATATCCCATGAATCGAACCCTCTCGCCCAACGATCCATTTGTCGTTCTGTGACCTTCGAGGGGTCCTCGATGAAAATCGCAAGCAGTTTTGCTTCATGAATTGGGCTCTTCCATAACTCAAGAGCAAGCTTGTGATCGGGACCAATCTCCCTCGCCATTTGTCGAAGGACTGGAACTGAAATTCCTAACGCATGTTTTGTCTCTATTCCGAAACGGGACATGCCTAGGCGGTTCTCTTCGCTCCCAAGGGCCTTAAGCCTCTTAAGAAGTTGACGAGCCTCTGTCATGGAGCAAATGGTTCGTATGTTTTTCGATCGGGGTGTAAAGTAACAACAGAAAAATACAATATCAATTGAGGAACCGAGCCGGCAACATCCAAATATTGATCGTACTCATATCAAACATGCCCCACACTGCCATTCCGAGTCCACGACGAGTCGAGTCGTCGACCGCTGCTTTTCAGGCGGGGCGAATGCCAAAGGCATCCCTTCGGGAGAATCCAGATTGCGCGGAAGGATTCATGGAACTAACAAGGAATCCATCGCTCAAGCCAGACCCTTCTCCCGCTAAAAAGCGACGGGATCAGGATGGCAATATTCAAGGACTTTGAGATGCAACGCGAATTAATATATTCCTTACCAGCGATCCTTCTTAGTTAACAAAAGAGGCAATCGAAACTTCCGATTGCCTCTCAAGGTACCGTTGCCTCTTAGAAGTTACTTAGCTTTCTTTTCCTGGAAGTACTGCTTGAGAAGATTCCAATAATGTTCCTTCCAACCATCTGCAAAACCTGAAGCAAGCGACGCAGGGACTTCTGAATGGATCATTGTTAGTTCTGTCCCCTTTCCTTTTGCGGCAAACGAAAGGTCAAGCGTCGAAGGCGGATATCCCTCTATCCAATCGGTCGTAATCCACTCCTGGACAATTCGTTTTCCCTTTACAAGTTTGAGATTCTTTCCGGAAATGTATCCATCCCAGGCTGAAATCTTTCCGCCAACCTTGGGATCGCATGTCGCTTTCGTCCTTGTGAATGCGCTGTGCTTCTTCCCATCGATGAAAGCATCATACACTTCAGCGGGAGAAGCCGGAATTGTAGTCTTCTGCTTTATTGTCTTTGTCTTGGGACCCTTGATCTCCGGTGATGAAGGCCTCATAACTGCATCCTTTCTGCTAGAACCCTGGTCGAAAAGTCAATCCCGGAAGACGTCACCCCGAAACGTTCTTATTCGGGGTCTAAGAGATG
>CAYYHS010000242.1:0-5035 GCA_964471785.1 uncultured Chitinophagaceae bacterium | reverse complement strand
GAATTCTCCGATCGAACTTATTGACCAGCCATCCGCAAAATACTGCCCAGAATTCCCCGCCAGGGGGTGCCGATAAGGCGGCCGCGAAGCAGTGCCTTTTGGCAGCAGACCGTTTTCTGAAAGAATCTCGGTTTCAAGACGCTCGTACAGAAATCGAAAAAGCTAAGAAACTCGATCCCGGGAATGTTTACGTTGTCGCGTTCCTGGACCGTATCAACTATTTTGAGGCAGAGAAAAAGAAGGAAGCTCCGCCTCCTGGGCTGCAGACCGCTCCGCCTAAACCAGCCGCAAAACCAACGCCCGCGGCCCCAACGGTGAAGCCTTCACAGGGTTCTGTGTCAACAGCCGCGCCAGAACCGGTGCAGCACGCAACGAAGCCAAAGGAAGTTACTCCGACTCCTCCGACATCGCCCGGCGAGCAAAGAGCGATGGAAACAACTCTGGAAGAGATGAAACGTCAGATCGTGATGCTGTCACATTCGTTGGAACAGGAGAAAAAAGCCAGAGAGGAAATGACCAAGCAGCAATTGCAGACAAGCGTTCTGCAGTTGCGCACCGCGATGGAAAAGGCGTGGATGAACGGAGCTCCGAACGATCTGGAGGGAGAAGAGCTCCACAAGCTTGCGATCTCCCTTGCGATTCCCGAAAACGCCGAGCATTCTCTCCGGCGTGAGGTGAAACTCAAAATGTACAGCACCGCAGTAAAGGAAGTTATTTCGAAGAGGCAATTGCTCCGAAGCTCTTCGTCCACTCTCGAGTGGCTGCGCAAGGTCTACCAGGTTACGATGGAAGAATACCTGGAATACGAGACTAGATTTCTTCTTGACCTTGTTGCGGACCAGTACAAGGGAACACTTCTCTATGTCTCACCAAACATAAAAGGCAAGGACGACCTCTTACCCCGTCTGAAGTCGGCCGGTTATGCGGTCGTCCTTTCGGGGACGCCGGAAGAGGCTCTAGAAAAAATCGAGAAAGTCAATCCTAATCTCATTCTGTGCCACACCGAATTTGCTCCCGGAAGCCTAAGCGGGGTAAAATTTTTGCACTTGCTTCGGGCTTCACCGAAGTTTAATTTCATTCCCTTCATCCTGCTGTGCGAATCAACGGAGGTTCCCCAGCTTCAGTCATCGGAACTTCGCCAGCATGAAGGGTATCTCAAGAAACCGGTCGACATCGATGAATTAATGATCGCGATGAATGAAAAACTCTCTCATTTTCGCGATTACGTCTCTTCGTTGAGTTGATGCTGTGAAGGTGTTGGATTGCCGTCGGGTGATGGACCATTGAAAGGAAAGTTGTCATGAGCAAGAAAATACTGCTGGCGGAAGATGATGAAGATAATCGGGATCTGGTTTCCTTCGTCCTCTTGCGGAGCCGCCTGGGCGCGGAACTTATCATTGCTGAAAATGGACAGGAGGCGGTCGACAAGGCGTTCGAACACCAGCCGAGCCTCATCTTGATGGATATGCAAATGCCGGTCATGGACGGCTGGACCGCCATCCCGATACTGAAAGGCGACAAGCGGACCAAGCATATCCCGATCATCGCGTTTACAGCCCAAGCAAAGCCTGAAGATAAGGTGCGTACGCTCGAAATAGGGTGTGCAGAACATTATTCAAAACCGATGGACCCGCAAGAGCTCATCACGCTCATCACGAAGTACTTGGCGGATTGACCGATGATCCAGGGAGGGAAACATCATTGATCATGGCGAGGCTATATGAAATGTCTTTACTAGGCAGGAGAAAACCATGTTGAAGTCTAAACTGTATTGGAGAGTTCTCGCGAATTTTGCGTTTCTGCTCATCATCCTTACCGCGATGACGCTTCTGACCCTCTATCTCCTGGCCGAGATTGAAAAGAACTTCGGGCTCGCATCGGGCGAAATTCGGATGCTCGTCAATGTCGAAAGTGTTCGCCATGTTCTTGCGGATGCCCCCGACATGGCCAATCAGTACTTGTTAACCGGCGACGAATCTGCACGGACGAACTACGTAAACGCAGTACGGAGTTTTGACGACGCAATGACAGCGGCCGAGCATAACGTGTCTGACACCGTCTATAGCTCGTCATTCAAGGATGTGAAAACCTTCACCTATCAATGGATCAGCGAGATCGGCCAAAAGAAGATTCAGCTGGGAGATGATCGTAAGAACGGAAAGAACGTCGATGAAGATATCCTAGCTCTGACAGTTCAGGAAGTACGGGCTCAACACCTCTATCGTGCGCGGCTGCTTGTCAGGGAAATGTCCCGTCATCTATCCGCTTCGCAGCAACGCAGCCTGGATCTTGCAACTAATCTCGGGCGGGAGCTGGGAACGTTTATCGGCTTGGTCAATATCTTGCTTGCCGTCTTTGCGGTCGCGCTGGGGTTCGTTCTTACGCGATCGATCACTACACCTGTCCGGATCCTGAAGGAGGGAACGCAGAATATTATGGCGGGCAAGTTTGACCCCATCGACCTGCACCGCTCCGACGAATTAGGCCAACTCGCGGAAGATTTCAACAAAATGTCTACCATGCTCGGCAATAACTATACTCGCCTTAACGCTTACTCGGAACTTGTGACGGCGTTGAACGCTCATGCCGATATCAAAACAGTCCAAAAGCGGAGCATGCAATTGTTATGTCATCATGCCCGTGCTTCGGTGGGGGCCCTCTATTTGATGAACGAGGAGAAGAACGTCCTGGAACTCTCCGCCGGGTATGCGCTCAAAGACAACGAGGGGAGGATCAAGACGTTCGCAATCGGAGAAGGGATTCCGGGACAATGTGCAGCGGAGCAACGGGTCCTCGAAGTAAAGAACATGCCGGTCCTTTCGGGCTTCGATGTCGACACCGGGCTGGTGGAAGTTGCACCGTACTCGATTCTCGCCGTTCCGATACTTTTCCAGGACCGTGTTCTCGGCGTCTTAATCCTCGGATCCATGAATCGCTTTGACGAACTTCAGAAAGAGATCATCAATAATTCTGTCCCGCAGCTCGGCGTTGCGATCACCAACGCGAGAAACTTCGAAGCGTCGCAAAAATTAACCCGCGAAGTTGCAGGGAAAAACGACGAACTGAATTCTAAGAACACCGAACTCGAGAAGGCATACCGTGTGAAATCGGAATTCCTGGCGAGCATGTCGCACGAACTCCGCACACCATTGAACTCCATTATCGGGTTCAGCTCTGTGCTCCTCGGTCCCAACAGCGATCCGCTCACTCCGGATCAGGGCATGGCGCTTGAAAAAGTCCTCCGGAACGGGAAACACCTCCTTCAGCTGATCAACGACATTCTCGACTTCTCAAAACTGGAATCTGGCCGAATGACCGTGAACGTGGAGACCGACGATGCGGCCAACATTGTCGCTAGCTCGCTCGCGGCTGTAGAGGGAGTTCTTAAGGGGAAGGACATCGAGTTAAAACAAAACATGGGTCAGAATCTGCGGACGCTAAAGACGGACGTTCTGAAGGTGAAACAGATTCTCGTCAACCTCTTAAGCAACGCAGCCAAGTTCACCGAAAGAGGGGACATCATCGTTACCGTCACGCAGAAGAACGGGATGGTATCGTTCGCGGTGAGAGACTCCGGCATCGGCATCGAAGCAAAGAACTTCAGCAAGGTCTTCGAAGAGTTTCAACAGATCGATAACAGCAACACCCGAAAATACAAAGGCACGGGACTAGGACTGCCGATCTCCCGGCGGCTCGCCATTCTTCTGGGCGGAGACCTGACGGTCGAAAGCGAATTTGGGAGAGGATCGACGTTCACGCTCGTCATTCCCTCCGAATTTCCGGAAGAGTTGAGAGAGAAATTAGAGAAATCAACAATGCCTCCGCGGGTTTCTCTCCCCGCGCTCTCCTTGCCGAGTCCAGCTCCCCCCTTGATCAATGTCGCTCCACCAGTACCGATGCATGCCGTTGCCGGGAACGGTCCCAGGATTCTCTGTATTGACGACGATCCAGACGTCATCGAGATCCTTACGAAGTATCTCGTGCCCGAAGGGTATTCCGTTGTCGGTGCAAATTCCGGGGATGAAGGAATCCACCTTGCGCTCGAACATAAGCCAGCGCTCATTACGCTCGACATTATGATGCCGAAGAAGGATGGTTGGCAGGTCCTCCGAGAGTTGAAAGCGAACGACCAGTTAAAAGACATCCCGGTCGTCATCCATTCGATCATCGACAACAAGCCTCTTGCCATCTCCCTTGGAGCTATCGACGTTATCGCGAAACCTGCCGAGCCGAAACGGCTCCTGTCCCTCGTGCAGCGCGTGGCGAACTCGGGGGAACGGTCGGTTCTTGTTGTTGATGATAACAAGGATTTCACCCTGGCCGTGAAGGGATTGTTGGAGACGGAAGGGTGTAAGGTCGAAGTCGCGAACACCGGGGCAGAAGCATTCGAAATTCTCACAAAGATAATTCCATCGATCATCTTTCTCGATCTCGTCATGCCGCAGATGGATGGTTTCGATGTTATTCAGCGCCTTCAAGCTGATGAGCGTTGGAAGAAGATTCCAGTGGTGGTTCTCACCGGCAAGGAGTTGACGACGGAAGAATGGGATAAGTTGAATGCGTATGCAAAAGACATTGTAAAAAAAGCAGAGTTCACGCAGGGGACTCTTTCGAACGCGATTAAGCAGATCCTGCGGACCTCGTGAACGCTCTCAATATCGGAAAGGTATGACCATGGAATATCTAGACCCGACTCTCTTAGTGGTAGACGATACTGAAGACAATCTCGACCTTCTCGAATTTGCGCTGAAGCGCAAACCGATCAGGATGCTTCGAGCTTCAAGCGGACGCCAATGCCTGACGATCGCTCAGGAACAAAACCCCGACGTTATTCTTCTCGATATCCAAATGCCGGAAATGGACGGCTTCGAAACGCTGATGCATTTGCGTGCAAATCCCTTGACCGCCAAGATCCCCGTCATCTTTCTGACGGCGCAGCGAAAAGATGCGAGCAGCATCGAACAAGGGCTCGAACTGGGCGCTGACGAATACCTGACGAAGCCGATAGATACGGAGGAGCTTCTTGTGCGTTCGA
>CAYYHS010000241.1:0-5056 GCA_964471785.1 uncultured Chitinophagaceae bacterium | reverse complement strand
AATCGGAATAAAATATGTTCAGGGTTTCGGGTACTTTGGCACAAACCATTATGCAGGTAGTCTTCAAATTGCACCGACGACCGATAGTTTAACAAATGGTAAGACTATCGTTTTGCCGGGTCCCCTTACCGGCAATGTCGACTTTCTCCAGTATCAATCTCATATTCCTTTCGACAGCGTTGCGAAAAACGTCATGAAACCTGCAGGAACGGGCATCGGCTTCGACTTCGGGGTCTCCGGCGAGGTCTTTCAAGCATTGCGTGTCGGCGTGAGTTTGACCGATATTGGAAAAGTTACATGGAACAAGTACACTAAGGCAATTGTGGGAAAGGGCGGGTTCACGGTATCGGATATCAACGAGCAGGATTCAGTCAAAAACGCCTTTAAGGGGGAAACACGCGACACGACTTCTTTCAAGACAAGTCTCCCGGGAGCGCTTCATGTTGGAGCAGCCTTTCAGGTCGATGAGGCTCCATTCATTACGCATTTTCCCGGAAAACTTCTTGTCGCCGCAGATCTTCATTTCGGCTTCAATAATGAGCCCGGAAATTCCACGTCTCCGCGATTCTCATTGGGGACGGAGTACCGTCCAATCGGAATGTTGCCGATACGGACCGGGATCTCGGTCGGCGGACGCGAACGATTTACCTGGGCACTTGGGATCGGAATCAACACTCCAGTTTGGGATCTCGATCTTGGGACCGAGAGCATTGCATTATTGACGAACCCGAACGGATTCCGCAACGGATCGTTTACAATCGGGATGCGCTTCCGGATCTAGGTCTTGCCCAAGAGCTGAAACAGAAAACCCGGCAGAGGAGAGGCCGGGTTTTTTATTTTTGTGCACTTCATCGAATTCCCTTGACGGACAAGAGAATTCCGAAAACGTCAAAGGATAAACCTGCTGAGGTCTTTGTCCTTTACAATGGCACTCAGTTTCTGTTCCACGAGCTCCTTCGTGATAGAGAGCTGCGACGAAGAGACTTTTTCCGGAGCGTCGAACAGGATCTCTTCCAAGAGCGATGTCATGATTGTGTGAAGCCGGCGGGCGCCGATGTTCTCCACCTCGTCGTTCACTTGTGTAGCGATCCTCGCGATGGCGCTTATGGCTCCGGCGGTAAACTCTATCTCAACCTTATCGGGTTTCAGCAGGGCGGTATATTGTTTGATGAGAGCATTTTGCGGAAGTGTGAGAATTTTGACAAAATCCTCCTCCGTCAGGCTCTTCAATTCGACCCTGATCGGGAAGCGTCCCTGCAATTCGGGGATCAGGTCGGACGGTTTGGAGACGTGGAATGCGCCGGAGGCGATGAACAGGATATGATCGGTGCGCACCATCCCATATTTGGTCGCCACGGTCGATCCTTCGACAATGGGGAGGAGGTCACGCTGGACTCCTTCGCGTGAAACGTCGGGACCGCTCGCGGCTCCCCGGCTTCCAGCAATTTTATCGACTTCATCAAGGAATACGATGCCGGAGTTCTCAACACGGTGGATTGCCTCTTTCACGGCAGCGTCCTGGTCGATAAGCTTCTGCGCTTCCTCCTGGATCAGGATCTTCTTCGCTTCAGCGACTGACAGTTTTCTTTTCTTCATCTTCTTCGGCATCAGGTTGCCGAAGACATCCTGCAGGTTCACGCCCATTTCCTCGAGGTTCATCGGACCGAGGATCTGCATGGCAGGAAATTGATCGCTCGGCAAGTCGAGCTCGATGACTCTCGCATCGAGCTGTCCCGCTTTGATCTTTTCCCTGAATCGTTCCCGCGTCTTCTCGTTTAGCTCCTCGTCCGTCGGAGTCTCGGGAGAGGTGTTCTGCTCTGCTTTTGTCTTGCGGACCGACGGTATCAGGATGTCGAGGATTCGTTCGACAGCAAGATGCTCGGCTTTTTCCTGCACTTCCGCTGTCCTTTCAGACTTTACCATAACCACGGCAAGTTCGGTGAGATCGCGGATCATTGAATCGACATCCCGGCCGACGTAGCCGACCTCGGTGAATTTCGAAGCCTCGACTTTTATGAAGGGAGCATTGGAAAGTTTCGCGAGACGGCGCGCGATTTCCGTTTTCCCGACTCCGGTCGGCCCGATAAGAATGATGTTGTTGGGCATGATCTCTTCCCTCAGATTCTCCGGAACCTGAAGGCGCCGCCACCGGTTGCGGAGAGCGATGGCGACCGATTTCTTCGCCTCATGCTGGCCGATGATGTACTTGTCTAGCTCCCGCACGATCTGCGTAGGAGTCAACTCGTCCGATGTCTTCCGGCTGTCGCTGAGCCGTTTCTCGAGCATCGAACCTTCGCTTGTGCTGATTGATTTCATCGCATCACAATTCTTCTATGGTGATATTCTGGTTCGTATAGATGCAGATCTCTGCGGCGGTTTTCATCGCCTGCTCGACGATGTCCCGGGCAGAAAGGGTGGTATACTTTACGAGCATCCTCGCAGCGGCGAGAGCGTAGGGTCCTCCGGAGCCGATAGCGACGATTCCGTCGTCGGGGGTAATGACATCTCCCGTACCGGAAATGATGAAGGCGTGATCTTTGTCGAGGACGCCGATCATGGCTTCCAGGCGGCGAAGGTACTTGTCCATCCGCCAGTCTTTAGCCAGCTCGACCGCCGAGCGCTCGAGATTACCCTGATGCTTTTGGAGCTTCTCCTCGAATCGCTCCATCAGGGTAAAGGCATCGGCCGCGGCACCTGCAAATCCCACGAGTACGGTGTTATTATAGAGTCGCTGGACCTTCTTTGCCGTGTGCTTCACGACGGTATTGCCGAGGGTCACCTGGCCGTCGCTGGCGAGGGCGACTTTGCCGTCGCGTGAAAGTCCGACAATTGTTGTAGAACGGATTTTAGTGTCCATGGTAAGGTGAGTAATATTGTGCTAGGAAATTTTTCTTCGGAGGCGGGCAACCGGGATCATCATCGACTCGCGGTATTTCGCAACAGTCCGGCGGGCGATGTTGAACCCCCGCTCGTTAAGGATCTCGGCGATGCGGTCGTCGCTCAGGGGTTTGTGCGGGTCTTCCGATTCCAGGATCTCTTTGATCCTGAGCTTCACTTCTTTGTTGGACACATCCTCGCCGCCCTGCGTGCTGATTCCCTCGCTGAAAAAATAGCGCAGTTCGTAGACGCCGAAATCCGTCTGGACGTACTTCCCGTTGACGACCCGGCTGATGGTGGAGATGTCCATTTTGATGACTTCGGCGATGTCCTTGTAGATCATCGGCCTCAGTCCTTCGCCCACTTCGAAAAAATCCCTCTGCTTATCGACGATCGTGCGCATGACGCGCAGCATCGTATCGCGCCGCTGGTAGATAGAGGCGATGAACCATTTTGCCGCTTCAAATTTTTGCCGGATGAACGTCTTCGTCTCGGTGCTCACGCCGTTTTTCTTCTTCCGAGACATCAGCTCGCGATACTCTTTGTTGATTCGAAGCGGGGGGATGTTCTTGTCGTGCAACTGAATAACAAATTCGCCGTCTTCGAAGTGGACGATGAAGTCCACGGTAATATAGTTTTCCTGCATTGTAATTTCCCCCTCGCCCGGTTTGGGATCGAGGCGCGAAACAAGTTCGAGCACATCCTTGACTTCCGGGAGGGGAATCCCGAGCAATTTGGATAATTGTTCGAAGTGTTTCTTGGTGAATTCATCAAAGTACTTCTCGAGCATCAGGTGAGCGATCTCTTTGAGGTGCGAATCAAAATCTCGCGCTTCAAGCTGCACAAGGAGGCACTCTTGAAGAGTCCTCGATCCGATACCCACCGGTTCAAGCCGCTGGATGCGCTTCAACACGAGCTCCGCCTGCGTAACGGTCAACTGAAGATTCTGCGAGAGGTTAAGGTCCTGCACAATCAGACTAAGATCGCGGCGCAAATAGCCATCTTCGTCGATGTTGCCGATAATCTCGTCCGCAACGAGCATCCCGACATCGGTCAGGTCTGCGAGCTGCAGCTGTGCTCTGAGTTTTTGCGTAAGCGCCTCGGGGGCGGAGATCGGAATTTCATCGCGCTCTTCATCGTCCTGAGGGGCACTGACTCTTGGCGAGTCGCCGTGATCGTCGTTGACAAAATCCTCGAAGCTGAACTCTTCGTCTTTCTCTTTCTTTAACTCTGCTTCGCTCTTTACTGGATCTTCTGTCTCCGGAATCTCGATCTCGGCGTCTTCCTGATTCTGCTCAAGTTCGTCCTCAACTCCTTCTTCAAGGAGCGGGTTTTGCTCGAGTTCAGTCTTGATGCGCTGCTCGAGGGCGATGGTTGGTAGTTGAAGGAGCTTGAGATACTGGATTTGCTGCGGGGTGAGCTTTTGAAGGAGGCGTTGTTGTTGAGAAATTTGAAGCATACAATCCTAATCCCCCTGCTCTGATTTGCCCGATCGACCTTCGCATTCGGTCTCGAAGCGCTCGTACCATTCGACGCCGTACTCGCGCACCAAGACATCTTTCAGGAATTTGAAAAGAGGCACGTTCTCACGGATCCCTTTAGTGAATGCCGGTTCGCATTCGTTCAAGTACTCAAACCTCAATTCAGATCCTATTCCGTTTCCCGTCCGCAAGGGAAAGAGATGGCACGAAGTCGGCTTTCGCCATGGAATCTCTCCGTTGATAAACCCCTTTTCAAACGAGCACTTGGCAATTCCACTCTCATAAAATACGAAGACACATGCCTGCTCATCTTTGCATTGCGTCGCATACCTTCCCGGTTCACCTTCGACGAGCCCGTGGTCGCGGATCCACTTCGTATGCTCCGCAGGAAGGTATTTTTTCACGACAGGATACGCACGATAGATCTCTTCGACTTCTTCGTCGGTGACGGGGGCGCCGCGGCCTCCCTTAAGGGTGCAACACGCACCCTTGCACATTCCAAGGTCGCAGGCAAAGTGCATTTGGGGCACTTTTGGATCGACGGCTATTTCATCGATGATAATCATAACAGTTGAGGTTAATCGTGAGTTTAAGATAGAGCTTTTTGGGCAAAGAAAAAAGGTTTTTTGGCGTGATATTTGTATCAAGTTTATATCAAGATCAATCTACAGTTTCACGAACATCTTACCCGCAAGCTG
>CAYYHS010000240.1:0-5082 GCA_964471785.1 uncultured Chitinophagaceae bacterium | reverse complement strand
GCCGACCAGGCGTTAGTGAAATCCAACAAACTCTGCAACTAACAGGGAGTCCGCGTGAAACGTGTTTTCTCCGGAAGATCGATAGCGAAGCACACGACCTTCATCTATGCAATAGAGCAAAGGAACCGCCGTGATTTTGAAACTCCTTGCAAGATCAAATCCGTTTCTGACAACAACCGGGAAAGAAGGAACGATACTGTCTCCCCATCCTGCCCCACCGGGAAACCTATCGACGCAAACGCCTATGACATCGAGTTCATTCGAAAAGATTCCATAAAGGGAGTCAAGATTGATGATCTCAGTCCGGCAGTGGGGACACGAT
Organism: uncultured Chitinophagaceae bacterium; assembly: GCA_964471785.1. Classification (GTDB taxonomy): domain Bacteria; phylum Bacteroidota; class Ignavibacteria; order UBA10030; family UBA8401; genus JAGVPT01. The sequence continues at coordinate 4,760 of CAYYHS010000240.1, read as the reverse complement.
GTGCTGTAAAAGAGGAGAAGGAGTTTTTTCGCGCGGCAGGAGTCGCATTCGAACTTTTCCCCGTCGGCAAAGGTCATCGTGAACGGAAACATCTTCTCTCCGATTGCGGACGCATCGACATTCCGACGATGTTCGATATAGAACGATGATGCGATTGGAAACGCGCAAACAATTGCTAACGTGATCGCCGCAAGCGATCTATGTGCGGACCGAGAAATCATTGGGCTCAGGTATGATAGTCAAACGCGTCACGTTGACTCCCCTTATCACACTGGCATGTTCAGACTGGATTGTTTCTACTTTCAAAGATAGCGGAAGAGCACGGGGTTGTCAAGGAGTTTCTAAAAAAATATGAATTCGGAAGAAGCTCTGAAAAATCTTGCCGGAACTTTTTGATCAGTGTCCTTCACCTTTCAACATTTTGAACGCATGAAGTAGCGTCGGGAAGAGCGCGTCGAGTCCGTCGGTCACTCCTCCCTTCGATCCGGGAAGACTGACAATAATAGTTTTGCCGCGGATGCCGGAAACACTTCTCGAAAGCATTGCCAGGGGCGTTCGTTCCTGTCCGTACGATCGTACCGCTTCCGTCACTCCGGGGATTTCTCGTTCCACAATTTTCTTAATCGCTTCGGGAGTATTGTCGCGTGGGCCAAAGCCGGTACCTCCGGTGGTGAGAATAAGATCAAGTTTGAGAGAGTCCGCAAAATGGATCAGTCTCTCTTCGATCTTCTTCTCATCGTCGGGGATAATTTCGTACTCTGCCACTTCAATCTTGTACTCTTGTAATCTTGCAATAATAGTCTTCCCCGAGACATCCTCCTTCTTCCCGGACGCCACAGAATCCGACATTACGAGAACAGCAGCGCGAAGTTTTTGCCCGTCTGGATTTCCGAAATCGGACTTGCCCCCTTTCTTGCTGATGAGTTTCACTCCAAGGATCTCCATCTCATCGTCGAGCATCTTCATCATATCATACAATGTCAGAGCTGCCACCGAAGCCCCGGTGAGCGCCTCCATCTCTACGCCTGTCTTGTAGATTGCCTTGACCTCAACCTTAATCTCAATCTCATCCTTCCCGATCTGGAACTCTACTCCTACAAAATCGACCGGCAATGGATGGCAATACGGAATAATCTGGCTCGTGTTTTTCGCTGCCTGGATTGCCGCTACTTTCGCCACCGGGAGAGGATCACCTTTCGGAATTTTGTTCTCGCGGATGAGTGCGATGGTTGCAGGAGAGACGCGCAGTATCGACTGCGCCACTGCAGTCCGCAGCGTCGTAATTTTACGGGAGACGTCACGCATTGATTTCCCTTGGTCGATCGATCAGTTAATGAGCATCATGACTCAACAGCATCTGTCTAGCACGCCCGGGCATATGTTGCTCTGCATCGCGAGGCTAGAAAACGAAATTCTTAATCTCCAATGATTCCGGGTTTCCGATAATCACAAACTGGAGGTTCTTGATATATTTCTTGCAGGCACTTTCAATTTCACCGGGAGTCACTTTCTTCAGGTCGGCAATGAAGTTGCCCGCCTCCCGGTACCCAGCCCCGGAGAGCTCATAACGCGCAAGCACGTTGGCCTGCGATCGATTCGTCTCGTTCCGAAGATAATAACCGGTGATGAACGTGTTGATCGTGTTCCGCAGTTCCTGCGGCGTAATCTCCTGATCCATCAATTTGCGCAGCTCCCCCGTCATCACTTTTATCGTCGTATCCGGTTTCACGGCCGTCACGTAGATGTACCCGTAATTGGCAAAATTCCCCGCGATGCCTCCTCCGGGAGCGTATGAGAGGCTCCGTTTCGTCCTGACTTCCTCGAACAACCTGTAGCGCAGAACGGCGCCTGCGATAGCCATCGCATAGTACTCATTTGAGTTCAATGAGGGAGAAGGAAAATATCCCTGAATGTAATTGGTGGGAAGGTCTCTGTGAACAATTTTCACCGAAGGCTCGCTGTGCCATACCGTCGGAGGGACCTCGGCGCTGAATTTGCCCGGCGCAAGGCCGCCGAACGAGGAGGTGACCATTTTCTGGATTTCCTGACGGTTCACGTTTCCGACGACGACAAGAAGAAGCTGTGCCGAAGTTGTCCTCTTGACAAGGTACGTCTTCAACTGCTCCGGAGTAAACGATACGACCGTCTCTTCCTCGCCGTTGACGTTCGTTTCATACGGATGGTTCGTGTAGAACGCCCTTCTCCCGAGATCGCTGAGGTATGCATCGGGATTGTCCCGCATTTGCTTTATCTGAGAGAGCATCTGCTGCCGTTCAAGCTCCACGTCTTCTTGCGTGATCGTCGGGTGAAGAATGACATCGGCAAATACATCCCATGATTTATCGAGGTACTGCTTTACGCACTGGAGGTCCACCGTCGAAAAGTCAGCGGAGACTGAGCTTGTGACGGTGGTATTCATTTGTTCCAGGGTGCCGTTCAGTTTTTCCTTCGGATAGCGTTCGCTGGCTTTCACGGCAACAGCCAGCGCAAGTTTTTCCAAGCCGGCCTCATCGCTCGTCAGCACGGTTGCCCCACCGCGGTAACACATGCTCGCGGCGACAATATCGGTAGAGGTGTTTTGCTGGACGATGACTTTCAGGCCGTTGACAACAAACGATTCAGGCTCCGACGCTGCCACTGTGGCCGAGACGCCGATCACCAGGACGATGAGAAATTGAAATCGGAATTTCATGGCAAGTCTCCTTCTTTGGGTTTCGCTGATTACAGTCCTAGCTGCTTGCGCATTTCGGGTGAGACAAGCACTCCTGCGACATACGGTTTGCCAACGATGTATGTCGTCAGGTACCGTTTGATGTCGTCCCGCGTTACTTTCTTGAGGTTGTCGATGTAGTCGAGATAGTAGTCTAACCCTGCCACGGCCCACCAGTAACCTACCGTGTGCGCGTACTGGGACGCCTGTTCGCGTCCGTACTGCTCATCGATAGCGAGAATCGTTTTTGCATTCTCGAGCTGGGCGTCGGTGAAATAATCGGCGGAGGTCATCCTGTCAAGTTCCTCGAAGATCGCTTTCTTGCATGCTGCGTATTTGTCAGGAGACATTTGTGCGAACAACGATACCGGGCCCACGTGATTGAGCGTGTTGTAGCTAAGATTGACGCTGTAGGCCAGGCCGCTCTCGACCAGATCTTTATAAAACGTGGAGGTCTGCTGGCTGAGAATGAAAGAGAATACATCCGCGGCGTACGTGGCTTTCGTGTCCTTGGACACGCTCGGACCCTGCCATTCGATCTGAATCGTTACGGCGTTGACCGGCTTCTCAACAACGAGCGTCTCGGTCTTCTGGATGGGGGGATGCTCCGGCAGGTTCAGGGTCTTGAACGGATCCTGGCCCCGTTTCCACGAGCCGAAATATTTCTGTGCAAGCTGGAATCCCTCTTTTGCGGTGATATCTCCCGCCAGGATCAGCGCTGAATTATTCGGGATATAGAATCGATGCTGAATCGTGTGCATCTTCTCAGGCGTCGCGGAGATGATCATCTTCCGGTCGCCGAGAACAAACTTATAGCTGAAGTACTTCCACCAAACCTTCTCCTCTATGGCACGGTTGAGGTAGAAGAACGGACTCGCTTCATTGCGGTCGTATTCGCCCAGGACAACCGGCCTTTCTTTTACCAGCTCCTCCTCTTTAAAGAGCGGTCCACTGATCGCATCGTACATAAACTTCATTCCTTGCTCGAGGCTGTCCTTCCCGAGAGTAATGAAGTAGTTAACACGCTCCTGGCTCGTCGTGCCGTTCCACGAGGCTCCCAGCTCACGGAGCCGCTCCAGATAGCGCTCCTGGTTTGGAATGGCCTCGTTGGCCTTAAAGAACATATGCTCGTACAAATGCGAAAGCCCGTTGTATTCCGGCGATTCCGTATAGGCTCCGTTCTTCACATTAAACTCGACGGTCACCAGAGGAACTGCGGGATTCTGGACGACGATCACATCCAATCCATTCCTCAAGGTCTTTTCGTAAATCTCGTACTTCTGCGAAAAGGCGCGAAGCGAGAATACGATGAACGCAGTCATCACAAAGAGAATACGCTTTTGCATGCCGACCTCCTGTGTTTGATAGTAGACCCGATGATGCCAATTGTCCCGATCCGAACGCTCATTTCCTAATCCGTCGGACATCTCAGCGGCAACCACGAAGAGAATACCGACAACTGTTTCGTGCTGCGGGGAATGATTCAGAAAGATAGGGAACGACGGGGAGAGATACAACCAAACGGTACTTTTACACTTTGACCTTCGAAGGTCGCTCCGGCCCCGCTTGCGCGGGGGTAAACTCCACCCGAAGATTAAAAATATCGAGAAGATGCTCTCTTTTCCTCAAGAGATTCCTTCGGCACGTCAGCATGACGACGGTGGACAGTATCGACGCCGTCGAACTGTAACACTACCAACCAAGGCGGTATCGAACAGATGCTCTTCTTAAGAGGCTTGTGAAAAATCAAGCAGGGTCGGCCGGGCAACCAGCAAATAATCCTCCGTCGACATCACGATCGAATCGGTCAACGAGCCAGCGTTAAATGCGATGAGAGCATTTTTGGGGACGGAAGTATCGACATAAAGGTCGAGGTCGAGTATCGGTTTTCCGAACGGAGGGACAGAGCCGGGCACCAGGCCTGTCACTGCCAGAAGTTCTTCGACAGTGGCAAAACGGAACTTCCTAGCGCCAAAATAACTTTTTATCTTCTGCGAATCGACCCTCAGCGCTGCGCTCAGGACGAAGAGTTTGTACGCACCATCAATCT
>CAYYHS010000239.1:0-5083 GCA_964471785.1 uncultured Chitinophagaceae bacterium | reverse complement strand
ATTGACACAGATTCTACAGAGACCATATCCGATCTCAAACGGGAAAGCAGATCTCTATCGCATGGTTGCCAGTGGTGTCCGGCCGCTCATCACCGCAACCGATAGTCTGATCGACGCGCCGCTGCTTGGTTCAACCGATCCGAATGGTTTTTCAATCTGGGTAGGAAGGAACAGGGCGGAATTCAAGTCGGTGCGGGAACGCCTCCGACTCCCCCAGCACTTTTGCTACGTCCAGCGGCCAAAAGATTACAGCTTGAGGAAGAGGGTCCGCATGTTCGGAGAGCAATGGAGCAGTGTGCAGGATCCTTCGCCGCTTTCGACGGAAACGTGATTCGGAGACGAGGCGACAACGCTTTTCACGGTGAAAGGAATGTAAATCGCGATTTCCTTAGGAAGAGATTCGCTGCTGAAGGCTCCGTCAAAATCCAATGTCGCGCTCGATTCCCCCGTAAATGAGAGTGAGCAAGAAAGGGGGCCGAATTTTGTCGGAATGTTTTGCAACCGCACTTGCTTTCCCTTCTGAACCAGCCTCCCCGCATTTCCCTTGAAGAGTGAAATGACCTCCCCTTCTTCCCGTACGAGACAGCTTCGCAGAAAAAGAATGACCTCGGCGGCGGCCCAGCCGTGATGCCCGTCGCCCATGACTCCTCCTCCGCTTCGGGGATGAATTGCCTCGGGGAACGAATAGGGAGGGCGCGCCTGCTGAAAAATTGTTTGAGCAACCTGCCATGCTTCGTTTACTTCCCCCAAAAGAAGAAATGAGTGTGCAATTTGCAGCGTGAGGTAAGGGTTATAGCCGGAGTGGACGATCGGGTGGAGAAATCCCTTGTCGTCGACAAAACGCTCGGTTAATTCTCGCAGAGTGTTCTGTGGAGAGGCGAACTGAGCGTCAAAGAGTTCAAGGGGGTAGAGACACGAGATTGAACCGACGGCGCTCTCGTCAAATCCGCGCTGCTCGGTAGCGGGAATCAGCTCCCTGCCGAGGCGTGAAGCTGCGTGTTTGAGTGACTCTATGATGTCCGTTTTCAATTTCGCTGTTTCGAGTCTGAAGAGACTTGCGTCCGCGGTAAGTTTCAACGTCCCGGCAATCTCGGCGACTCCCCTTAATCCTGCGAGTGACCAAAAACTGTCCCAATAGTACTGATCGACTGTTCCAAGATGCTCGGCGCTCAGGCTCGCAGGCATCAAGCCATTTGCAGATTGCTTTCTCTTGCGCAAGATCCATTGTGCAGCGCGCCTGAGTTGCGGGTACCAGTTTTTCAGCCACAGATGCTCTTTCGTAAGAAGGAAATGCTGATGAACAGACCAGATTACCGCGCCGTTCGAATCCCATTCGCCGTCCGGACCCCGGAAGAATCCATCGGGCATCAGCCGCTTCGGGAAGGCATCGATCACCTCTTTCGACCTGCGATGAAATCCGAGAATATCGAGTGCACGGACCATAAGGGTTGCATCGCGGTACCAAAAATGGTGATAAAGAAACGGGCCGGGAGAAATAAACTGTTCATCATTTAACTCCAGCAGGGCGAGGCGGCTTGCATCGAACAGGTGTTGAAGCTCTCTGTCCGCAAACTCATACTGCCCGCCCCCGGAAATTTCTTTCTCCCACTTTGCCTGCTGGTCCGATTTTCTTTTGTCGAACGCCACCCGCCATGTTTGCTTTGTTCCGTGCCGCTGAATGTGCTTCTCATCGGCGAGAGCCGAGCTGTAGTGTACGCGCTTTTCCTCCCCCGGAACGAGATCAAAAAAGAAAAAGGCTGTTGCGTGGGCAAGTCCTTTGGGACAATGAGAAGATGTCGTGGACCTCTTCTCCAGCGAGTGCAATCCAGTCTCTCGGAGGGCATGAGCAATGTCTCCTCCCTCAAGCGACGAACAATGAATGTGGTCAGGAGTTTCCGCGAACACAATGCCGGCGGACTTGTTGACATGAACGATGCGCTGGGTCCGGAATTCGACTGAAAGGATCGGTGCGACTCCTTCGGGGTTAAACGGCCGGATGGCAACGCACAGTGCGCCCGATTTCTTTTCTGCGCTGATATTTCTGACCGCTGCTTTTGCGAAAAGAATGTCAATTCCGTGATTTGTCGGTGCGGCGAAATGCTCGAGTGTGAGAACGAGTCCATCGATTCCGAAGTGGGTTGTGAGGCCTGGAAAATTTGTTTCGATGCGCTGCTCCGCTTCTTTCGCCAGTGAAGGGAAGAAAGGCCGGCCGTCGACGAGAACCCATGTATCGATCGACCATTCGCGCGGGAGGGGTGTTGCCAGGCCGCGCGGGTCGACAATCGCTTCATGGTATCCGTTCAATGTTCCTACCGTCGTCCAGTTCCGCTGCGTGACATTGATCAGAAGAGGATTCTGCCCCCTTGGGATGTAGCTTTCGCTCGCAGGGTCGAGTTGCCGATGGACCCAGAAAGGAAATAGCCAATCCCTCTGCATCTGGAGAACGGCGAAATTCAAGAGCCCTCTGATAATCACAGGGGCGCTGAGCTGGAATAACTCCTTCGGAAATCCTCTTCCATCGACGTCGCTGAATTTTCCTGCGAGCTGGAATTGCCGTATCACATTATCTGATAGGTGGAGTCGGCGGAGCGCCTGTTCGAGGATATAGGAGTTGAGGTTCATGCTTTGGACGGGCCCTGGCATTTCGAATTATTGCTTCTGAATATAAAGCCATAATGTCGGTGATTCAACAGCGAAAGGGGCAAATTGCTCGGTTTCCAAAGATTTAACAATTCCTTAAAGTGGAACTCATATCTGCCTAATCGACATGTAGTATAATAAGCCAAGCTTCAACCACGATTCTCCAACGGAGGTGGAACCATGAATCTGGAAAAAAGAAACATACAACAGCCTTTCTTGTTCTGGTTAATCGATGAATTCACCAGCGGCGACCAGACTTTAGAAGAAGAGATCCGGCCGATTAGCGACCGCGAGTTCTTCCACTGGATGGGAATCCTCTCCGTCGCTCTTCTCATCTATGGAGTTGTTTTTCATTTCATTGCCTGACCTAGGATTCCCTCCCCGCTAAACCATTCCTTACTCCGCGTGTCAGTTATATACGCCTCGGTATTGCCTCGAGGCCAATCACTTATTCTGCTGGATTTATCCCCGATGCGTTAAGATCTCTTGGAACCCTCCAAGGAATGCACCGGGGAGTTATATCGATATCGTAGTCCGGTTGGAAGGAGGGATGGGTTGAAGGGACGGACTAAAGCCAATCGTGTGAATAACACGGTTGGCTTTTTTATGCGCCGCGGGGTAGGCAAATATCATTTCCCGCTTGAATATCCCGACTGCAACAACTACTTTTAATGCAATTTCATATCCTTTACCCTTAATCCGCAGCGAGCCTTTGACCGCACACAAACCAGCCACAGTTCGTAACAACGAATTCGATAGGGGCCACTTGTGTGTCAATTGCGGCCGTCCGGTCGAGGCGGAGTTTTGCTCGCATTGCGGCGAAAGGATTCTGTCGGAAATGGATTACTCCCTCTCGCACATCGTGCAGGAGGGAGTAGGCCTTCTCATCGACTTCGATTTTAAGTTTGTCCGAACCGTTGCACTTCTTATCACGAAACCAGGATTTCTAACGACGGAGTTTTGGGCGGGGAGGCGAATTAAGTACACGAACCCTCTCCAGCTTCTCTTGCTTGTCAATATATTCTATTTCTTTGCCTCGTTTGTCAGTTCCCAGCTTGGATACAATATACGGGTCATGTTTCCTGTTCTAAGCGATATCACAGGCGACAGGGTTTTTTCCCGTTGGGCCTTCTCCGTGGTTCAAGCAAAGATTCAGGCGGGGCAAATCCCTCTTCAACAATATTACGCGTCATTCAATTCTCATCTTGAGCAGCTGGCAAAATCCCTTGTGATACTCTTGGTGCCGATTCTTGCGGTTTTTCTGCGGCTCTTCTATTGGCGCAGCAAGAAATACTTTGTAGAGCACCTTATCCCGGCGGCGCATCTGGTAAGCTTTTATGTTCTCTTCTGGAGTTTGTTTATGCTTGTTATGGGAGGAGTCACGAAGATCGTGTCGTCAACATCACTGGGATCCGCCTTTTTCCAGTCGTCCATTTTCCGGGCAATTCATCAGGCCCCCGCTTTTGTCATCGGAGTCTATATTTTCCTCAGTTTACGTCAGACGTACAAGCAGGGTATCTGGCTGACAGGAATCAAAGCTGTTCTCTTTATCGTTGTCGTCATCCAGGCAATTACGAATATGTATGACTTCATCCTGTTCTGGATCGCGTTCTATATGGTGTAGCATCGGAAAGGTATTATGGAAGTTGGAAAGACACTCTACGTAACCGAAAGAAAAGCATGGCGCAAGTGGCTCTCGAAAAATCACAAGACCGCTCCCGACATCTGGTTGATCTATTATAAGAAGGAGAGCGGCAAGAAACGGATTCCCTACAATGATGCGGTTGAAGAAGCACTCTGTTATGGTTGGATTGACAGTCTTACGAAGCCTCGGGACGAAGAGAGTTGGGTGCAGCGCTTCACTCCCCGAAGAAAGAAAAGTCCCCTTTCCGAAATGAACAAGGAACGCGTTCGCCGGCTCATAAAGGCGGGGAAAATGACTCGGTCTGGACTGGAGAGAATCAGTCATCATCTGAATGGACGATCGGGAAAAAAGGCGGAGTTAAAAAAGTTCATTCTCCCTGATGATATTATTCGGGCTCTGAAGGCGGACCCGGAAGTCTGGAAGAAGTTCAAGAGTTATCCCGAGTCCTACAAGCGGATCCGTGTTGGATGGATTGACGGCGTACGGAAGCGGCCTGATGTATTCGAACAACGTCTCCGATATTTTATGAAAATGACGTCGAAAAATAAGAAGTTCGGAATGGTGCAGTGAAAACGATTTTCCTTTCGACGTGTTGCGTACCAAGTGATCCTGAAAGATGCGGATAGCCTTAAACTTGTCCACAGATGTATTTGTCTATCTCAGTATATCATAACATTAACACCGTCCATTAAATCAAGTGAGGTGCATATGAAATCTCTCCTCAAGGCATTACTTCTTGTCGGTATGCTGGCAATAGCCGTACCGGCTCCGGCTCAACTCCATGTCGGGCTGAATATC
>CAYYHS010000238.1:0-5092 GCA_964471785.1 uncultured Chitinophagaceae bacterium | reverse complement strand
AATCTATAAATTTTTAGTAACTGGTCTTCGGCATGTGGAACTAACCCTTAGTTGTTTATTCGTGCGGTTAGTGGAAACCGTCCAAGGCGTATCTTGGGTTTACTAAATTATCCTTGTACAGATGCCGGTTTTTTTCATTTGATTGAAACCAATACTCATTGGGCTTAGTTTCCGACGGCTCGCGGCTGTTGAGGCTGCAAGTTGTGCTATCAACAGCAAACCTCGGCCTTCGTTGTGGTACCGTTGACACTAATCGATCCGCTTAAAGACTTGTTCCAGCAAAACGTCATCGATTCTCTTGCCTCCTTCGTAGTGTATGAGATGGCCGGAGGTATACCAGAGGTCGCCATCGAGTCTGAACTCGAACTCAAGCGAAGTACCGATGTATTGCGGGGCATAGAAGAATTCAGTCGTTTCTGTGTACGTGTTTCCGACAACTTTATAAGTACCGGCTCCGAATGCATCTTGATACGCCGAGATAGAATCACGCTGTGTTCTTTTTGCCAAAAGATCTTCAAGCTGTTTCTTGTCCTGGCGGACCCAGGCATAGTGACTTCCCGTCAAAAGTTTTATTTGCTTTCCCAAAATAGGATGGTCTTTCCCGTCCTCTTTTTGAGATACCAGTTCCCACGCGCCCTGCAGCTTGATTGCCTGCTGTGCAAATGCCATTGCGGGCAGCAGGTAGAGCAGAATTACGGTAACAATGCGAGATGAGTATTGCAAGTGACCCTCCTTGGTGAATAGTAAACAATGTTTAATGCTGAAGTAAGCCGCCGAAGTGCAAAACTACACTAGTGCCGTTTCTCAAAAATAAGCTTGTATTTTTTAAACCACGAAGACGCCAAGCACGCCAAGAAGTTATGAGTATAAAGGACACCAATACTCTTGGCGTTCTCTGCGCCTTGGCGGTGAAATACAAGATTATTTACTGGAAATGGCACTAGTTTTTCATTTTAGTCGTTATTTGCCGCCGCAAAGTAAAGAGGAGACAACAACTTTATATGCCGAAAGTTCCTCTTCGGTTGCCCGGACGTCTTTTTTGCTTAAGGAAACAGAGAGCGCATACGTGAATTCTTTTCCGGGATTGACGTAGGTAACATATTCATAAAAATCTTTTTCAACAAAAAATATCTTGGAAAAGCATTTGTACTTCGAATGTTGAACCTGAAGATCGCCGAACTTGATTCCGGCATACTTCTGTTTGTACTCTTTCATATCGTACGCAAGATCCTCGACCGTGTTTTCATCGACTTTATCGTTCACGCAAACTCTGATTATTCCGTATGGAGAAGTACTATCCTGATCCGGCCTGGTGAAAATGATGTTCGCAGAATAATTGGCCGCGCTGTCCGTGTCCCCATGCCAGCCCGTCGGTTCTTTGACTCCAAACAGAAAATCATCACCGTACACCAGTATTCTGTCCGACTTTTCACCCTGTTGAGAAACTGGAAGGATGAAGAGGATGGTTTGCAGTATTATTGAGGTCAGAATATTCACTGGGGGGACTCTCTATTGTTTGTACGGCCGTGCAGCGATCCGGATAGGCGTTTCGCTACCCGGGATTTCGTGGGTTGGTCGGCACATCAACGACTCGCAGCATTCTCAATGGACCCGTTCAACGGCAGATTCAACGCAGATGCATTGCACCTCAGCAAGCAATCGAATAATGTCAATTAAACGTTGCGCTAAGCGTGCCGAAAAATTTTGTCGTGGATAATTTTCCCGAATAACTGGGATTAGACGGATCCGCTTTATCGTTTGCAGCTGTGTGCGCAAGGCCGACGGCCACTCCAAGCCCCCAATCGTCCGATACCCACCATTCTTCGCCGCCTTTCAATTGAAATGCAAACCCGGCTTGGGAAGTTACTTTTGAATTGGCATAATCGATTTGAAAAGTTCCAAGTCCAAACGTGCCGCTGATAAACATATTCGACGGCATGAAATATTTTGTAATCCCTATTCCATACATCGCCTCGCTCGCCGATACGGTAGTTGTTGAATAGACATCGGATCCATCCAAACTCCATGTTGGTCCGGAAATGGCTCTTCTAATCGCATCGAGCGAGAGAATGAGATTTTAGTCCTCGGAAACGACGGCGCCTATTTTAAAATCATATTGAAAGCCGGTACCATTCGCTTCAAGTTTACTAAAGGTCGTATTGGTTGCATTTAACGTGATGGCCCCAAATGCCAGACCGCCGCTTAACGAGAGATAGAACCCTTTGTGCATATCGCTTTCTTGTGCAGCATTTTGCGTTTCCGACTCTTGAGCAAATCCCAACGATGAACCGAGGATGAATAGAACGACGATTATCTTCACAGAGTTATATCCTTATTGCGCATTATTTTTTTTGCTGATATGGGTGTATGGTCAAACTGAGAAACCAACGCCTCACCATATCACTTTATCTGAGAAATCGCGATAGTCGAAATATTGTGCTAGGTCAATCAAGCCACTCCCCTTTTTTCTGTGAGCTTGTCTCTGCTGTAAAACTAGGGCAATTTGGATGCAAATGCAACTTTGAGTACTGGCATCCAGGGGACCAACCGCACCATGCCAAAAAGCCTATCTTCTCCGACTCCACCAGCTCTTGAAATTCCAAACGCGTGGCAACTGTCTCTCGTTTCAGTCTCAGCCGCCAAGCGCTGTGCAGCACCTTGCGACCGTTTCATTTCGATTGTTGAGTTTCCCACCAATTCCTCCATTCTTTAGGCGTATTGAAATCCATCCCGGTTTCCTTCTTTAGAATTGCAACGGCCTTTTCGTTCTCGGATTTCGACGCGACCCACAACAATTGAATCAAGTTGTCTACGACGATCGGTTTCCGGTACTTGTTGATGTACATCCAAATGCTGTCTGCGCGCACTTGCGGAGATGCGCCATCCCCAAACCACACCTTGAACCCGACGAGTTTTTCGAGCTGCATCTGATGCCACGTTGACTGCTTTTGGTCGATCGTGCGAATGAGATCAACGCAGCGCTTAAAGTACCGGAGAGTTGACAGATCCTCAACAATATCAAGCTTGGTAGATTTTCTCCACTCTTTCCACGCTTTGATCGTACTATCGATTGCATGTGCGTTGTTATGATTCACCGGATGCCAATCTACGGCCGCAACGGTGGAAAGATAATAGAGCCATGTGTCCAAATTTCCCCTGTAAAATTCTTTAGTGCTGTCTGTATACAAGTCAATATGATCGAGAATGTAATCGACGAGATTTTCCGAACATACGTTTGTGATATGTCTCGCGTTGCGGGGTGGAACAAAATAGTAGATGGAACCATCGTACGGCGGAAAGGACGCGCCTCCTGGAATAGGTACCCCCATTAAGATCGAGTGATCCACTGCGAACGTTGTGCCGATTCTTACGACTGCTTCATCCAACCAGGAAGACTTTGCTACGTCAACCTGGCCGCAGGTGTAGACGCCCCCTTGAGCGCCGAAACTCTCCGAGAGGTAGTGCGCGAGATAGTATCCCATGGATTTTTGGTTTCCCGCCTGCTTGGGAACGTTCCCTCTCAGGAGATGAGCTCCGCCGTAAAAAACCAAAGCTTTCGCGTCGGGTGCAGCATTGAGCAGCTCTATTATCCTTCTTGAAGAGTATTCATCGCGCTCATAAACGAAGAATCGATCTTTCTTCTCTGTCGTCCAATTGCTTAGATCGATCTCTTTTTCCGGTCCGATAATATCAAAATCGATTTGTGCATCGCCGGTGCGGCCGCTGTTGTATGTATCGATCCTGTGTCTCAGAGTCCTCAGATCATCGTAAAACTCAAGCGTTCCCGTTGTAAACTGGTCTCCCCAAAAGCTCGCCGGTCCCATCGTCTCGACGGGATTTCCGTTTTGGAAATACCGCTTCAGTCCATTCGCCCCCGTGGAATCAAATTCAAGGAACAGAAAAAGCTTCGACGGCAATTCTTTGATATTCGCCGCTTCCTCATGTTTCGATACCCACGCGTGCAGCGAATTGATGACGACTCTATAATAAAACGGATCCCCATGCCCGCCATCGGCGACCATAACGATACGGTTCGTTTTGAGCTTGTCAAGAATGAAGTCGGCCGGATTCCACACAGCATGTTGTCTGATCAACGCGGTGAGATCATTGCGTCGTTCGGTCTGCGCGGATGCGTCTCCACCCGAGAGAACGAATACTACGATGGCGGTAAGTATGATGTGTGGAAGTGATACTGCGGTTCTATGAATCAACATGTGCAGACTCCTTCATTTCCCTCTTTTGGGGGCAGCAAATATTTCATCTTTGACGAGACTGCATCATCGTTCGAATCGATCATTCACAACTCGGTTTCATAATCGACCGCATGGAAGGAGAAATCGGGGCATCGTCAAGAATAACAGCGCACGGAAGCTAATAGCTCAGTAGATTACTTTATTCAGCGGGTATTCGATGATGCCTTCGGCGCCGGCGCGCTTCAATTGCGGGATAATCTTGCGGACCACGTCTTCATCAATGATCGTTTCGAGAGCGATCCATTGGTCGTCGGCAAGCTGCGAAAGCGTCGGCTTGCGAAGTGCCGGGATGAGCTGCAGAACGTTGTCAACGTCACTTTTGCGAAGGTTCATTTTCAGTCCGACTTTGCTCCCGGCGTTGATTGCGCCCTGGAGGAGCATTGCAAGGCTTTCAATCTTCTCCCGTTTCCAGGTATCCTCCCAGCTCTTTTTGTTTGCGATCAATTTCGTGTTTGATTCGAGCACGACGTCGACGATGCGGAGCTTGTTGGCGCGCAACGAACTTCCGGTCTCCGTCACCTCAACGATCGCATCGACGAGGTCGGGGGTCTTCACTTCAGTCGCCCCCCATGAAAATTCCACGGTTGCGTTAACCTTGTTTTTCGCCAAATAATTCTTGGTGATGCTCACAACTTCCGTCGCGATGCGTTTCCCTTCCAGATCTTTGACGGATTTCACTGTCGAACTTTCGTGGACGGCGAGCACCCATTGCACCTTACGCATACTCTGTTTAGAGTAGACGAGGTCTGAAACGCTGATAACGCTGGCGCCGCTCTCGACAATCCAATCGTACCCGGTGAGCGCGGCATCGAACACTCCGTCTTCGACATAGCGGGGAA
>CAYYHS010000237.1:0-5100 GCA_964471785.1 uncultured Chitinophagaceae bacterium | reverse complement strand
AGAGAGCAGACAGTCTATGCCGACTTCCCCGATTCGAAAGCCACTTTACTGGATCATCTGCACCGTTCTCTTCAGTACACGCTGGAACACCGGGGCCCGCATGGATTGCCCCTGATCGGTCATGCTGATTGGAATGATTGTCTCAATCTTAACTGTTTCTCGACGATCCCTGGGGAAAGTTTCCAACTGGCAGAGCACATAGCAAACGACAAGGTGGCCGAATCTGTGATGATCGCGGGCCTCTTTTGCAGATCATGCGATGAGATGGCACTGTTGCTTGAACATCTTCACCTGCCTGATCAAGCATCCAAGTACCGAAAGAATTCCGCGGACATGCGTGAGACAATTTACCGGCATGGATGGGATGGGGAATGGTTCCTCCGCGCATACGATTCGTACGGGAAGAAGCTCGGCTCAACCGAAAACGAGGAAGGAAAAATTTTCATTGAGAGCCAGGGGTGGTGTGTGATGGGAGGAGCGGGTCTGGAGAACGGCTACGCCGAGAAGGCGTTGGAGAGTGTCCGAAAGTATCTTGCAACGCCGAACGGAATTATCTTACAGCAGCCCGCGTTTCAGGAATACCATGTTCACCTTGGGGAAGTCAGCTCATATCCGCCGGGATATAAGGAGAATGCCGGCATCTTTACTCACAACAATACCTGGATCCAGATCGCAGAAACGATGGTTGGACACGGGGATCGCGCAATGGAATATTACATGAGCATCTGTCCCCCCACCAAAGAAGATCAAATCGACATCTACCGCTCCGAGCCGTACGTTTATAGTCAAATGACTGCCGGACGTGATGCGCCGACTCCGGGTGAAGGAAAGAACTCATGGTTGACCGGCACGGTTGCCTGGTCGTTCGTAACACTCTCGCAGCACATTCTTGGCATCCGTCCTGACTATAATGGACTAATTATCGACCCGTGTATTCCAAAAGGATGGAAAACATTTACCGTCACTCGCTGGTATCGGAAGAGTGTTTACACGATTACGGTTAACAATCCGAAGGGCGTCTGCAAAGGAGTCAAATCCCTGAAGATCGATGGTAAACTGGTCGATGGGAACAGGGTACCCGACTATCACGATGGAAAAACACACACGATAGAGGCAGAGTTAGGATAACCGGCTTCGCTGATAGCCGACTTTGTATGAACGGAGGTAATATGATCGATATCAAAGAACTGAGAATTGATGGAAGATCAAAGTTTCAAATCTCGAAGATCGATCCCGGCTCGACGGGCAAGATCAAGTCGAAACAGGAAGCCGAAGAACGCCTGGAGAAAAACATCCTGACGATGAGAGATCTGCAGGCGAAGCTTTACGCGGAAAATACCTACAGCATCCTAATCATCATCCAGGCGATGGACACGGCCGGAAAAGACGGCGCCATAAAGCATGTAATGTCCGGACTCAATCCACAAGGGACCGAAGTGCACAGCTTTAAGCAGCCGTCGGCCGAAGAATTGAATCACGATTACCTCTGGCGGGCTCACAAGTCTCTCCCGCAGAGAGGTCAGTTTGGTATTTTCAACAGATCGTATTATGAGGATGTTCTCGTTGTTCGGGTCCATGACCTTCTTGGGAAGCAGAAGCTCCCGGAAGAGCTGATCACCGACGACGTTTGGGAGCGTCGCTTCCGGCAAATAAATCAGTTCGAGAAATACCTGAACGACAACGGCACAATCGTCATTAAAATATTCCTCCATATTTCCAAAGAAGAGGAGAAGAAGAGGCTTCTGGCCAGAATAGAAGACAAGGCGAAGAATTGGAAATTTTCAGAGGCGGATCTAAAAGAACGCGAATACTGGGAGCAATACCAGGCTTGCTATCAGGAGGGGATCAGGAAAACCGGCACTGAGACAGCTCCTTGGTACGTTGTTCCCGCCGACAAGAAGTGGTATGCCCGCCTAGCGGTTTCCGAAATTATTGTTCAGAGGCTGGAAGCGCTGAAACTTCAATTTCCCTCTTTGGACAAGGAACAATTGAAATCGCTGGAGAAATGCAAGAAAAGCCTGATGAAAGAATAGAACTCTTCACTGCGAAAACTTCCTTCGTATCCCCTGTTCCTCATCCCCCAGCCTTTTCGCAAAGTAATCCTGCAATTCCATTGCCACTAGCACTAAGACCGGAAGATACTCGATCAATATTACGATCGGGTATTGTTCCCACATTCCGGTCAACCGGTACTTCATTACGGTGAAACTCGTCAGGCTGACACTTGCGGTAAGAACAATTCCCGACCATCGGCGAAGCAAGGGGAGCAGGACCGCGATCCAACAGACATACCAAGGATGAACGACCGGAGAGAAAAGAATGAGGAACAAGAGGGAGAAGTATATCGTATCGAAAAGGCCGCCGCCTCTAAGGATCAACACTATCATAACGACGGCCAGCAAACCTGCGCAGTACATTCTGGCGGTCTGATTATTATTGATAAAAGAGTAGAGCAGCTCGAATACGGGGCCATTGAAAGACCAGTTCTTCGTGAAGGAAAAAAGTGTTTCGAAAGGATTTGACCCGAAGAGATAAGGAAGAAACTGGGTGCCCACGACAAGGACCGGGATGCTTGCGGCAGAGAGTCTGTTGCGCCATCCTTTGGTGAAAAAGAAAAGGGCGGGAAGCGCAATCAGCCCGACTGGCTTGATCGAAAGTGAAAGCCCGAGCAGAATATATGAAACGATTTTCTGTTCGGATCGATAGAAGAAGAGGGCAAAGACAAAAAGGGGCAAGCCGACGGCATCCAGGTGCGCATCGATGGCGAATTCTAATATTGGAAGAGGGCAAAGTGCATAGAGGAGGATATACTTTCGGTCGATCTTGGATCGGGAAAGGAGCAATAGTAATCCGAAGATAGTGAGCGCTTCGGCTGCCAAATATATGAGCTTGTAACTCCATAACGATTCCCCGCTGAGCCTATAACAACAATAAAACATCCATTGGCTCAATGGAAAATAGATTGTTTTCAGATCCGCATGGTTCATTGCGGCGGGGAGGAGCGGGGAATGAAGAGAATCCAGCCGCGGGTCTACCGCGGTGTAGAGATACGGATTAATTCCGTTTGCCTGTACTTTTCCATCCCATATATATCGGTAAGCGTCTTCCGATCCGATCGGATTTGTCGAGATAAAACTCAAGCGCAGCAGAATGGAAACGGCAACTATTCCAAAGACTACTTTGGCGGAGAGCGCGATGCGCGGCAACAATGCTGCCATCAAAACGTAGAGTGCCGATCCGCACAGGAACACATTTCCGAAGAGAAGCGCGGGGTGATCTGCAGGAAGATGGAGAAGCAGAAAACCGGCGACGATTGCCGCCAGGGTGCCCCAGAAAACCGATGTCGTAATATTCCGCATGAAAAACTCGCAAGCCTTAGGATGCCGGGACGAAGAGAGTGACAACGGAGAGAATTATACGGAATTCAATCCTGTTTATCACTATAATAATCTTTATCAATATGATAGGCGGCAGGGAAATGCATGATGGCCGATATCGGAAAATGTCCAGCAATTGAGCCGAATAACAACGTCGGCCGAATATCGTTGGCATACTATGTGCCATTATAGAGTAGCTGAGTAATTTTACGTCTGTTGACAATTCACCCGAGGAGTCCATGGCGCGCAGAGTATTTCTTCTTCTCCTTCTTTCCGTTCTCGTCTCGTCTTGTTCCAATTTTCTCTTCCGCAGCGAACACGCCGATTTTGTAAAAGTGAAGGGCACGCACTTCGACCTCGGCGGCAAGCCGTACTACTATGTCGGAACAAATCTCTGGTACGGTTGTTACATCGGGTCACCCGGGGAAACCGGAGATCGCCCTCGTCTGCTCCGCGAGCTCGACTCGCTCCACGCCATTGGATTAGACAATCTGAGAATTCTGGCCGGATCAGAAGAATCCAGGAAGACAATGGTCGTGCGACCTGCGATCGTGAGGCATCCGGGAGAGGTTAACGATTCGCTTCTCATAGGCCTGGATTTCCTTCTTGATGAAATGTCGAAGAGAAATATGAAAGCGGTGTTGTACCTGACAAATTATTGGGAATGGTCGGGGGGGATGTCGGAGTACCTGGGATGGGCAGACACGGTTCGGGCGCTTGATCCTGAAGTTGACGGCTGGGGGAAGTTCATGAATTTTTCGGCGAGGTTCTACAACAACGAAAGAGCGAACGGTTATTTTAGAACGTACGTAACAATGATCGTGAAACGGAAGAACAGCGTGAATAGAAGAGCGTACGCTGACGATCCGACTATTATGTCGTGGCAATTGGCGAACGAGCCGCGACCGGGCACGGGAGGTGCCGACGCACCCAATGTGCTTCCGTACTTCTACAAATGGATCGATGAGACTGCTGGCTTCATCAAGTCACTCGATACGAATCATTTGGTCTGCTCTGGGAACGAGGGACTTGCAGGAAGCATCGGCTTGGATACGTGCGTTCTCACCGCCCACCGCTCCAAGAATATCGATTATCTCACCATCCACCTTTGGCCCCTTAATTGGGGATGGTTCAATCCCGAGAAGATGGAGGAGACTCTCCCTTCTTCGATCGAGAAGGCAACCGGCTATATTGTGAAGCACATTGAGTTCGCACGCGATCTCAACAAGCCGATGGTGATGGAAGAGTTTGGCCTGGGCCGCGACGGCGGGGCGTACGCTCAAGGAACTCCCACGACCGCCCGCGATCGTTACTACACAAAGATCTTTGGCATCCTGTACGACTCTGCCCGGGCGGGGACTCCAGTGGCCGGGTCTAATTTCTGGGGCTGGGGCGGCGAGGGAAAAACTCAGAACGCGGACTTCATTTGGAAGACCGGAGATCCGTTTACGGGCGATCCGCCCCAGGAGCCGCAGGGCCGGAACTCCGTTTTCATGGCCGATCGATCTACGATCGCAATCATACATGAGCATGCAGAAAAAATGAAACGACTCGGAGTTGTCGATTCTCTCTATTCGCCCGCGGTGAGGCTACCTTAACTGAGATTACCAGGACTACCTGCGCATGCAAATCATTTATAGATCTACACCCAGTCTCTTCTCACCGAGTACACTAAGCCTTCGAGACCACCAACTTGTTTCTTCGCGTCATTTACGTCTTATCA
>CAYYHS010000236.1:0-5104 GCA_964471785.1 uncultured Chitinophagaceae bacterium | reverse complement strand
ACTAATGAACTACATATGTCATAATAACACTATTCATGTGCCATCATTCAATGCGGATCGTAGATGATAAACATAGTCAGAACGAATTCTGATAATCCGGATTTTGTCCAACTCGTAAAATTACTTGATGCAGACCTCGCAAAAAGAGATGGCGAAGACCATTCTTTTTATGCTCAATTCAACAAAATTGACACGCTCAAGTATGTAGTCGTAGCCTATGAAAATGAAATTCCGCGGGGTTGCGGTGCGATCAAAGAGTATGGTACGAATACAATGGAAATCAAAAGAATGTTCGTTTCGCCGGAGAGCAGAAAGAAAGGGATTGCTACGAGGCTTCTCTCTTCATTGGAACAATGGGCGAGTGAATTATCTTGCAGCAAGTGCGTCTTAGAGACGGGCAAGAGACAGCCGGAGGCTATCGCGCTGTATTCAAAAAACGGATATACGTTGATCCCTAATTATGGGCAATATGCCAACGCCGAAAACAGCCTCTGTTTCGAAAAGGAAATCAAATAGTGACTCTTCCCCATTTTCCCCCGTGAGCACTGAAAGGCAGTGTCTTAATTTGGACAAAAGATTGTCATGCCCGCGAAGGCGGGCATCCATTCTGGCGCAAAAAGGAATTATCTGGATTCCCGCTTCCGCGGGAATGACAACTTAAGCCACCACCCGCTGAAAGGGAGATTTGCTTTCAAGACCGAAAATTAATAAGTTGCATCGTGTCATTTGGGGGTTAAGGGCGAATCTGCCAACTTCTCCGTCGATCATTTCCAGCAAGAGATCACCATGAATGCAGAATGACACAAAAACAATCCGATGCCACCGAGGGCGACAATCCGTCAACCTACCGAGTGGCATATTTCGCATGCAAAATATTGTGCCTGTCGACCAATTCCTCCGGCCCTCAAACGAAAAATGCAGGCGCAAAGTCAAGCGCCAAAAAGGTAAACTCTCCTGCCGCTCGGAGGTGAGGGCTCTCGCGGAGTTAGCGGGAGTTCCGGTCCACTCTGCGGCGAACACGGATAACGGCAACTCATGGGAAAGCGACTCCGCAAGAAACAATTATTGAACGAAATCCGGCGTGAGCGGACCGCCCTGGATGATACCCTTTTGCTCGTATCAGCCCGCCAGATGACGAAGGCGGGCGTTACTCGTGGAGGATGGTCAGTTAAGGATATCCTCGCTCATTTGGTTGAGTGGCAGCGGATGAACCTCAACTGGTATGAGGCAGGATTGCGTGGAGAAAAGCCTGCGATGCCTGCACCGGGCTTCACTCTGAGAGAACTGCCTCGCCTCAACCAAATGATCTATCGTAAACATCACCCCCGGTCACTTCAGGCTGTCTTACGCGATTACCGCTCTTTCCATGAACGTGTCGTCGATCTTATCGAGAAACTTCCGGACTCCGATTTGATCACACTAAAGCGGTTTTCATGGACGGGCCCTTCGTGGACGTTGAGCGATTACCTTCGAGCAAGTACGGCAGCCCATTATCTGTGGGCGCGTACACGCATTCGGCGGTGGCTTCGCTCCGGCAAGAATCAGCAGACCGCGCTATGATTTTGCAGTCGCTTCAGCAAGGGGATCACGTTGAGAGTAACCCCGGTCCGTTTGGCGGACGTATCAGCAATTCCGAATCAAAGTATACCAACGACACAGGTGAATAACGATGAATCGAACCTACGTTTTTCCCTGCTTTTTCTTCTTTTGCCTTTCAGTACTTCCGTCCCTCTCTGTTCGCGCTCAGGATTCGCTTTCTGCGAAAGAAGGACGCACATATTCGACAATCGGCTTCCAGCGAGTTTTGTGTCAGGACTCGGAATATCGGTCGGATATAATGAGGCAGATAAATATCGCTTCCGTGTCACCGGCGGATTTGTCACTGCAAACAATGTCTCCTATTATTCCTTTGGCATCGAATATGAAGTCGAATTATCAAAACACAAACCGTATCGAGTCTTTATTGGTCCGGGTTTCGGTTTTCGCGGCGAATCGGACGGAGACACTCATACTACCGTCGGGCTCGGTACGGGATTTGAAACTTCTCTGACCGGCAATTCAATTTTCTAAAATGTGTCTGGCGGTGTAGAAATCTATTATCCAACATATTACTTTCTAACAAACACGATCTGGTTCGGGGGCGGTATTTTTATTTCTTACAATTTCTAATGAACCACGAAGTGCTCATAACTTTCGAAATCTTGCTTGTCGTCGTGACTCCCCTCATCGTGCTCTATCGCAACTCAACGTGGCCGTTACGCACCACCGTCTTGTGTCTCGTGAGCATCCCTCCTCTTTGGTATCTAACCTACTCTCCGTTACACGAGTTGAGCCATGTTGCCGGAACATACCTCGTGGGCGGTACGGTCACTTACATAAAGCTGATTCCAAGATTCTGGCTCGGCGAATTTGCTCGCGCGTGGATCACAACCGACGGAATCAGAGATCCCTGGCAGCAGTTAATCTCGACAGGATCTCCGTACATCCTGGATGTTGTTTGTATTGCCAGTAGTGTATTCATTGTCCGACAGACCGTCATTAGCAAATCCTTTATTGTGGGTTGCACATTCATGCTTCTCTGTCTTAGACCCGCGTTCGACTTCGTGTGCGAACCTGTTGCCTTTCTCCTGGGGGATCGAGGCGACTTCTACAGCGTCGGGCAAATAATCGGCGGCTTTGACACATGGTTGTTTATTATACTTTCACTCGGTCTGTCTTTGGTTTCCATTGTATCTATCTTAAAGCGATACACAGGCTTTCCGGCTGCTTCGTCTTCACTGCCAATCCATGCAGTCGCTTCACGCTAATCGGGGCAGGAACTCCAGTTCGTTAACCCAAGCGAAGGGATCACGTACATGGCAGAAAACAAAACCAAAGCGACAAAAAGCAGTGTGACTGCTTTCTTGAACAAAATCCACGACCCGCAATTGCGAGCCGACTGTTTTACAATTCTCGAAATGATGCATGAGGTCTCACAGTGTGAGCCCGTCATGTGGGGAAGCGCAATTGTCGGATTTGGAACGCACCACTATGTTTATGAAAGCGGTCGAGAGGGAGATACGATAATTATTGGCTTTTCGCCCAGAAAACAGAATATCAGTATCTATCTAATGGGCGGGTTGAAGAATGTCGAAGGAGAGCTTTCCAAACTCGGGAATTACAAAACCGGGAAAGGATGCCTCTATATTAAATCGCTCGGCGGTGTGAAGCTGGAAGTTCTCAGAAAAGTCTTTGTCAAGGCTTTTAAGAAGGGTCAAGGCAAGAACAAGCAGATGGCCAGAATTGAGTAAAATTCTCCTACTATCAATCCTTTCGTGTGCGAGCACCAGCGCCCTTGTTGCTAAATCCCATAGTTGGCTGCTCACCTTTTCCAATGGCGACACCCTCTCGGGAATTGCACTCGTAGAGGTGCGCGGAGATTCGCTTGCAATCAGCCGCAATGACAGCGTTCAATGGATCTTTATTGAACCCATCGTTGAACTCCGCCTCGGCCACGAAGGGGCATTCTCAACAGCTGTTCGAAACGGTTCGATCATAGGCGCGGTCATCGGCGTATTGATTGTGCCGACAGTCTTGGTTCCAGAGATGTTCACAGATCCAATTGCCTTTTACGCCGGGATTTTTGATGAGGTGCTGTTTGCTTGTGGGGGGGGCCTTTTGGGCACTATAACGGGCGCCGTGGCGAGTAATGACGAGGTGCACGATTTCTCCAGGATGAGTCTTCCTGTCAAGACCGCGCTCTTAAAAGAACTATTGTTTAAGGAGTAGCTCTTTACGATTGAATCTGAATGTTCCGGGCCGCCCGGGGAGCGATCAGTCCTCCTCTCTGCACAGCGCGCGAGTACCTAAGAATGACATCACGAATAGAACTCTTGCTTGCCCTTTTAGTATCGTTAACCACATGCTCCTGCTCACTCTTCAGTCCGAAAGAGCCAGTCAGACTGCCGGTCTCAGAATCCCCGCATTTGCTTGATTCTTCACAGGCGCAGGTTGTTTTCAACTATGCGCGGCATTTTCCAAACGAGACTCAATTGTCTCTCTGCATCATCATCGGCGACTCAGAAAAGTATGTGGGGATTGAGAGACGCAATGATTCGTTGGTGTACATCAACAACCGCGATAGTGTCTTTGAAATAGGATCCATCACGAAAACATTTACCGGCACTATGCTTGCAAAGCTCGTGTACGACGGGCAGGTAGATGTCAACGAGCCGATAAAGAATCTTCTGCCGATACAATTGCATCAAAGCTCTGTCAATGGACAAGAGATAACGCTTGTTCAACTGGCTAATCATACCTCCGGCCTCCCCTTCGAACCAGGCAACGTCAGAGACAACAAAGAGCATCCATTTGATCCATACAGCCCCTACCGGTTTTATGACGTTCAAAGGCTCTATGAGTACCTTTCCAACCAAATGAAACTCGAATCAACACCGGGCGAGAAAAGAACATACTCGAATCTCGGCGGAGGATTATTGGGCCACTTGCTGACGTTGATATCAGCGAAGTCGTACGAAGAGCTTCTCTCCGAGACAATTTGTGTTCCGCTCGGAATGAAAAGTACGTTTGTCGAGCTCAATGACGAACGGAAGCGATCTATGGTTCGTGGAAGAGATCCCAGAGGTCAGGTGCTTCCCTACGACGACGGTGAATGCGGCGCGCTGACGGGAGCGGGCGGCATAAAATCTTCCGTCAACGACCTAGTAAAGTATCTCAAAGCGAACATGAGCGATACGACATATTTCCTTCTCGCTCAGAAGACGACGAAGAGATTCGACGAGCATTTTACGGGAAGTCTTGGATGGGCTACCTACAGCGATCTGGGAAAAAACCATGTGGGCGCATTTGGTGCAACTGCTGGATACACTTCCGGAGTTATTTTTGAACGAAACGAACGTGTCGGAGTCGTCGTACTGACAAATGTTTCTGCTTTTCTGGCGGCCCAGGGTAATTACACCGAAGGACTTTGCCGGGGCCTGTATGACCCGCTTCCCTTTGCACACCAGAGAAAATGATGATATCGGGTATATATGATTCTAGTGCCGTTTCCCAAAAAATAAGATTGTATTTTTGGAAAATGTTTCTTCGATTAGCAACTGACCCC
>CAYYHS010000235.1:0-5105 GCA_964471785.1 uncultured Chitinophagaceae bacterium | reverse complement strand
TTATTCTGCGTCCCTTGCGCATGGATTGAAAAGCTTCAATTACTATTCGTTTTCTCAGGGTATCAATCCGAAGGGGAAGGGATTTTTCGGTAAGACATTCTATTTCCAGACACCTCTCGATCCCATAGGAGCGAAATCACCGTTATATGCGGTCATCAAAAAAATAGACAAGTTCATTAATCGTGAAAAAGATCATCTCTTGCTCAGCAAAACTAGAGCAGATATTTGCGTGGGATTCTACAAGCCGTATTTCTATACCGAACTTACGACATCTCAGCTCCTCAAAGAGCGCAGACTGCGGGTGGAAAAACTGGGTCTCTCGCTTGATCCCAGGTTTGTTCGCGAAGAGCTTTTCTTTAACGGACTGTTGCGCGGCCTGCAAACATTGAATTTCAATTATGACATTCATGATCTTCAGAATAATGGGCACGACGCATTGCTGAAGTATAAACAACTATGGGTGGTGACGACTGAATTCATGGATAGCAGCACCCAGAGCCTGCTTGTCAAATATGTTAAGCACGGGGGACATCTGGTGATCTACCCCGCGATACCGACGTATGATACGTATTTGAATCCGTGCACGATCCTCAGGGACGAGCTGGATCTTCCGTTTACGAAATCGACAAGTTCCAATAAGGTTGATGCCTTTGATATTGAAGACGTTTTTACGTTATTGAAGGAAAAGCAGATCTTTCGGGTGGAAGGCGGAGAGGCCGTTTCGAAGACGAAGACGGGGGAGGTGTGCGGTCTTCGGAAGAAGGTTGATCAAGGCGTGGTCACGGCGCTCGGATATGCATTCGGGTACACGACTGACGAACATCTGCAGCTGTATGAAAAGATTGTGGCTTCTGAAAAAATCAAGAGACAGGCAAAAGTGTCCGATCCCGAAATCCAATTTGTTATTCGAAAAGGGAAGAAGTATTCTTACTTATTTTTGCTGAACTACCACAACGAGAAGAAGACATTTACTGTCGATGGGAAGAAAGTTACACTACCACCTCTCTCATGTAAGATCATCAAGAGGAAATGAAAAGAGTAGATAGTGTGATTTGTGCGACGATCTGATCCGGTTATGCTACCTTTCTCACTTAATTTCACTGCACGATGAGACCATTCAGGACAATTATCCTTGCGGGTATTCTATTCAACACAATCGCTAGTTCCCAGAATCCGGTCACAGAGGCGAAAATCGATTCCCTTTTGAAACGAATGACCCTGGAAGAAAAACTCGGGCAGCTGAATCAGGTGATCGGCATGCACCTCCCCGGCGGTGAGGAAAAGATAAGCGACGAACAAGTGAACTTGCTTCGCGAAGGCAAGATTGGGTCATTCCTTGGCATCATCGGTGCGAAAGAGACCGCGAGGATCCAACATATTGCTGTTGAGAAATCCCGGCTTCACGTCCCTCTGCTGTTCGGCCTCGATGTAGTCCATGGATTCAGAACAGTCTTCCCGATTCCTCTTGCTGAAGCCAGCACATGGAACCCGTCCCTTATTGAACAAGAAGCGCATACAGCTGCTGCCGAGGCATCAGCTGCCGGAATCCAATGGACATTTGCACCGATGGTGGATATTGCCCGCGATCCCAGATGGGGAAGGATTGCGGAGGGAGCAGGGGAAGATCCCTTCCTCGGTTCTGCAATGTCCGCTGCACGCGTCAGAGGATTTCAGGGACATGATGTGCGCGATCAAGGGACTCTGCTTGCGTGCGCAAAACATTTTGCCGCGTACGGTGCTGCCGAAGCGGGAAGGGATTACAACACCGCCGAGGTCTCGGAACGGACGTTGCGCGAGATCTATCTGCCGCCGTTTAAAGCCGCGGTCGATGCGGGAGCGTGGACTCTCATGAGTGCATTTGACGACATCGGAGGGATTCCGAGTTCGGCTCATCGCTGGCTGCTCACCGACGTATTGCGCGGAGAATGGGGCTTCAATGGATTTGTGGTAAGTGATTGGGAGGCTATCGGCGAATTGTTGAATCACAGAGTAGCAGGCTCGCGCACGGAGGCCGGCGTTCTTGCGCTCGACGCGGGAGTTGACATGGACATGATGAGCGAAATTTATCAGAATGAAATGCCCGATGCAGTCCGTTCCGGACAGCTTTCGGAAGATATCGTCAATCTCTCGGTTCGTCGTGTGCTGAGGGCAAAATATGCCTACGGGTTGTTCGAAAACCCATATCGCAACTGCGACACGTTGAGAGAAAGGAAGGAGATGTTGACGCCGGAATATATTAAACTCGCCCGGACGATCGCACAACAATCAATTGTGATGCTAAAAAATGAGAAAGGGGTGCTTCCCTTCGACAAGTCGGTCGGGAAAATTGCGTTGATCGGACCTCTGGCCGATAACAAAGTGGATCCGCTGGGTCCTTGGGATGGCGTAGGGCGCCCGGAGGATGTGGTGACGGTGCTCGAAGGAATGAGGCGGGCCGTTCCTCCTCAGACAAAGATTCTCTATGCAAAGGGATGTGAAATAACCGGGGACTCCGCCGATTTTGCGGCGGCGTTGCGCATCGCACGGCAATCTGATGTCATCGTGGCTGTCCTTGGAGAGGATCGGGAAATGACCGGTGAAGCATCCAGCCGTTCAAACCTCGATCTGCCGGGAAGACAAAACGAGTTGCTCAGTGCACTCCGTGCAACGGGAAAGCCCATTGTCCTTGTCCTCATGAACGGGCGGCCGCTCATCCTGACGTCGGTCTCGGAAAATGCAGATGCGATCGTTGAGGCGTGGTTTCTTGGAGTAGAATCGGGCGACGCACTTGCGGATGTTTTGTTCGGAGCCGTGAGCCCGAGCGGGAAACTACCCGTGAGTTTCCCCCGCAACACCGGCCAGATCCCGGTGTATTACAATCACAGAAGCACCGGGCGCCCATTGGCAGATTCCGATCGCTACACATCCCGGTATCTTGACATTCCGAACACACCCCTTTATGCATTTGGGTACGGCCTTTCGTACGCCAGTTTTAGGTATGAAAACCTCCGTCTCACTTCCGCATCTATCACCAAGAATCAAAGCCTTAAAGCAACCGTTGATGTGGAGAACACTGGCAAACGCGTTGCGGATGAAATTGTGCAGCTTTACATAGAGGACGAAGTTGCGAGTGTCGCCCGCCCGGTCGAAGAGTTGAAGGGATTCAGGAGGGTTACTCTGCGTCCCGGGGAGAAGCAATCTGTCGAGTTTGTGATAACGCCCGATGATCTTTCATTTTATGATCGGTCGATGCGCAAGATTGTTGAGCCGGGCGGATTCAAAGTGTTTGTCGGCGGAAACTCTGTCGATGTTCTGGAGACAAGGTTCGTGGTTCAGTAAAATGACGCGCGCCGTGAAACAGTCCCTCTGCGTCTGTACGGTATTTCTTCTTGCGAGTCTGTCCGGCGTGAGATGTCGCTCCTCGTCCGATACTTCGGAGACGATCAAATTCTGGGCGATGGGAAATGAGGGTGAGATGGTGCGCCAGCTCATTCCGGAATTTGAACGGCTGAACCCGAACATCCATGTTGTTGTCCAGCAGATTCCGTGGACCGCAGCGCACGAGAAACTGCTCACCGCTTTTGCGGGGGAATCGACTCCCGACGTCTGTCAACTCGGGAATACGTGGCTCCCGGAGTTCTCGGTCCTTCATTCTATAGAGCCGCTTGATCGATTCGCGGCGCACTCCCCCAATATCCGCCTCGATGATTTTTTTGAAGGTGTATTGAAGACAAACATCATTGATTCCGAGTTGGTCGGGATACCGTGGTATGTCGACACGCGGGTCATCTTTTATCGCCGGGACCTTCTCGCGGAAGCCGGTTACACCGCACCTCCTGCAACATGGGATGAAATGTTAACGTTGTGCGATGTCATACAGCGTAGTGCAAGAGCGAAACACATCACACGATATCCTTTCTTTCTGCCCACGAGTGAATGGGTCCCGGCAATTATCCTCGGGATGCAATCGGGTGGAAACTTCCTCCGGGACGGAAATACACGGGGTAACTTCAACGGCCCGCAGTTCCGCAAAGCCTTCGATCTTCTTGCGAAGTTCTATCACAAGGAATATTCTCCGTCTGGCATGCAGCTGATCACCAACATGTACAATTCCTTCTCCGACGGGCTGATAACGATGTACATTACCGGCCCCTGGAACATCGGCGAATTCACACGGAGAATTTCCCCTAACCTCCAGAGCGAGTGGATGACCGCGCCGTTGCCTTCAATGGATTCGACATCTCCCGGTATCTCGCTTCCTCTCGGAACAAGCCTCTCGTTGTTCCGGCGGAGCAGTCACAAGGAAGCAGGATGGAAGCTTATTGAATTCCTGACTTCGCGCGATCAGTCTGTAGCCTTTTACCGAATTACCGGGAACCTTCCTCCGAGGAAATCAGCCTGGAACGATTCATCCCTTTCTCAGAACAAGTATATCCAGGCGTTTTACAAGCAGTTGCAGCGGGTCAATCCACTCCCGCAGGTCGCAGAATGGGAGCAGATTGTCATCAAACTCCAATTGTATGTGGAGTATGTTGCCACACAAACAATGACTGTCGACGAGGCGCTTCACAATTTTGACGGTGAAGTCGACCAGATGTTGGAGAAGCGTCGATGGCTTGCAGAAAAGAACAAACACCAATGAGCGCCAAGGCCGGAAAAGTACGTCATGAAAATCACACTGCTGCGGCGTGGCTTTTTCTTGCCCCGGCAATGACGGCGATCGCCGTTTTTTTTGCCGTTCCGGTTCTCAGCGCCTTCATCCTGAGTCTGACAGATTTTGATATCTACGCACTCGGAGATTTGAGCGTCGTGCGGTTCATGGGGTTCCATAACTATCTCCGCATTCTTGAAACACCCCTATTCTGGACTGCTCTGAAAAATACTTTTTATTTCGTCCTCGTCGGCGGTCCTTTGTCGGTTGCGGCATCTCTCGGCGCTGCGCTGATGGTAAACTCAAAACTCGCCAGGTTTAAGTCTTTCTTCCGGACTGTTTATTTTCTCCCCGTCGTAACGAGTCTCGTTGCTGTTGCTGTGGTGTGGCGTTATCTGTATCACCCCGCGCATGGACTGTTGAACCTCTTTCTCTCGTGGTTCGGCGTTGCGCCGATAGACTGGCTGGGCAACCC
>CAYYHS010000234.1:0-5111 GCA_964471785.1 uncultured Chitinophagaceae bacterium | reverse complement strand
CCTCAATCTAGCCTTCTTGCAATCAAATCATAAAATGAGTATTGTTTGATCTAGAAAGTTCGGCGGCGAAATTCTTCCAGGAATCCATGGCTAAATCCAAACAAACAATCTCTCCCGCTCCAAAGAAGAACGGAATTGCTTCGGCGAACGACGTCCTGAGTATCCGCGGCGCGCGCGTCCACAACCTCAAAAACGTCAGCATTGATATTCCCCGGAACAAACTCGTTGTCATCACTGGGGTGAGCGGGTCGGGGAAGTCTAGCCTTGCCTTTGACACGATTTATGCTGAAGGACAAAGGCGATACGTCGAGAGTCTCTCGGCGTATGCACGTCAGTTTCTCGAGCGGATGGATAAGCCGGACGTCGATTCGATCCAGGGGATGAGTCCGGCAATCGCGATCGAACAAAAAACCAACACACGCAATCCGCGCTCAACAGTCGCCACGACAACCGAAGTGTACGATTACCTTCGCCTTCTCTTCGCCCGTGTCGGTAAAACGTATTGCCGTGTTTGCGGACGGCTAATTATCCGCGACTCGGTCCACTCTGTTGTCGACCGGATCTCGCAGGAGGCTGATGGGACGAAATTCTTGATCACCTTTCCGATGAAGGAACATGAAGGCCACACGCTCAAGGAAGAACTTGGAGCGCTGAAGAAGAGGGGTTTCTTCCGAGTTGTCGTAGGAGGAGATCTCATCGATCTCAACAAAAGTACGCTAACTTCTTCCAAGAAAGGGATCTCGGTCCTTGTGGACCGGTTTATCCTCCGCAAGAATGAGAGAGCCAGCGAAACGCGTCTGGCCGATTCCATTCAGACGGCATTCGCCGAAGGAGACGGGTATGCATCCCTCACAAACCTCGATACCAGAGAACAGTTCAATTTCAATCAGCATTTTGAATGTCCGGTTGACAAGATACGATACGAGGAACCCGAAGCGCATCTCTTTTCATTCAACAATCCGATAGGGGCCTGTCCGAAATGCCAGGGGTTCGGCCGCGCGGTGGGGCTTGACATGGATTTGATTATCCCGATAAAATCTAAGGCGCTCAAGGATGGTGCTATTCAGCCCTGGACCACACCGAAATTCCGGGAGAATCTCCGCGATCTGTTTGAGGTGGCATCAGAGGCGGGAGTGCCGCTCAACGTGCCGTTCGAAAAGCTGACATCTGAACAATTGAATGTTGTCATGAACGGCTTTGGCCGCAAGTTCGACGGCATCAATGGGTTCTTCAAGATGGTGGAGCGGAAGGCCTACAAGATTCAATATCGCGTGCTGCTCAGCAAATACCGGGGCTACACGATCTGCGACGAATGCGGCGGCAGCCGGCTGAGGAAAGAAGCTCTTAATATTAAGGTGTCCGGAAAGACCATCGCCGATGTTGCGGCGATGAGCATTGAGAGCGCGGACGAGTTCTTTAAAGATATTAGGTTTTCCGATTTCGAATTGAGCATCTGCAAAAGAATCCTGGAAGAAATCCAGAAACGGCTCCGCTATCTTGTCGACGTGGGTCTCGGGTACATTACCCTTGACCGTCTGTCATCGTCTTTGTCGGGAGGAGAATCGCAGCGGATTAATCTTGCCACGTCCATCGGGTCATCGCTCGTTGGGTCTATCTATGTTCTCGATGAACCAAGCATTGGCCTTCATCCGCTCGATAACGACCGCCTCATCAGGATTCTTAAATCGCTTCGGGATATCGGCAATACGGTTTTGGTCGTCGAGCACGACGCAGATATGATGGCCGAATCGGATCTATTGGTGGATATGGGACCTCGGGCAGGGGAACATGGCGGGGAGGTGACATTTTTTGGGACTCACGCCGAGATGCTGGCCGCGCCCAACTCATTGACGGGAAAATACCTGAGCGGGAGGTTGTCGATTCCGGTGCCGCAGAATCGCCGGAAGAAAGGAACACTCTCTCTTCGTATTATCAATGCATTCCTTCATAACCTGAAGAATATCGATGTCGAGATTCCATTGAACATGTTCACGTGTATCACCGGCGTCAGCGGCTCCGGCAAGAGCACGCTCGTCCATGAAGTCCTGTATGAAGGGTTGAAGAAGAAGCTCCTTTCTCTGAGCGGAAGCGTCTTCGGTGCGGCTTCGGTTGAGGGGTTCGAGCACTTGTCAGCAGTCGAACTCGTCGACCAATCTCCGATCGGACGTTCGCCACGGTCAAATCCTATTACCTACATCAAAGCATTCGAATTGATACGCGACCTTCTTGCCGGGACGCAGGCGGCGAAAATCCATGGCTATGGGCCCGGATATTTTTCCTTCAACGTGCCAGGCGGACGATGCGAAACGTGCGAGGGAGATGGGCTGCAAAAAATAGAGATGCAATTCATGGCAGATCTATACCTGACGTGCGATAGCTGCAAAGGGAAACGATACAAAAAAGAGGCTCTCGACATCCGGTATCATGGAAAGAACGTCGACGATATTTTATCGTTCACCGTCGCGGAAGCGATCGAATTCTTCAAGGATCATCCGGAAGGAAGGCGTGTAGCGCAGAGATTAAGAATTCTGGACGACGTCGGTCTTGGGTATTTGCGCCTCGGCCAACCGGCCACGACGCTCTCGGGCGGAGAAGCACAGCGGGTGAAGCTGGCCGCACACCTGAGTACGCAGGCAGAAGGACATACGCTCTTTATTTTCGACGAGCCGACCACCGGTCTGCATTTCGACGACATCGCGAAACTGCTGAAATGTTTCGACGCCCTCCTCGACGCCGGACATTCAATCCTCATCATCGAGCACAATCTTGACGTGATTAAGTGTGCCGACTATCTCATAGATCTCGGACCCGGGGGCGGAGCGAACGGTGGGAGAGTTGTTGCGACGGGAACTCCCGAAGAAGTTGCACTCAATCCCCAATCGTATACCGGCCACTTCCTTAAGAAAATCCTCTTCATAAAATGAAGAAGGTGACTCGCACTGGTTGGTGAGGTCACCTCGATCCATCGGAATAGAGCTTTTAGAAGAGCGATCCGAAATTAAACGTAATAAAAAAACCTCCGAAGTCTTTCTTCCTCTCGATTGACCCGTCCGAGTTCTGCATACTGTCGAGCCCCTTCTGGATCGGCTCAAAGTAGTAGCGGATATTGACGCCCGATAGACTTTCGTGCGCCGAACCAAAAAACGCCCCGAGCCCCACATAGCCCCCGATAGTGTAATGCGCCTGGCCGTATCCCAAACTATTGAAGAACTCTCTGGCATACGGTGACGAAAATACGAGCGTTGGACCGATGGCTGCGTTAATATAAGGCCGGAAATTATCGAGAATGTCTTCGGCGAAGATTCGGTATTGGACTCCGACATGGAGGGGGACAAGGATGAACCTGTTGATCTTTCCCGGTACGATGGTCTGGCCGTAGTAGTCGACGTATTCCACTTCGTTGTTGTCTTTTGCTTCCGAGAAAGCGAGCGTCATCGTGCCGGAGAGATCTTCCGAGTATTCGTGCCGGAGAAATCCTCCAAGGCCGAATCCATTATTCGAGATGAGAATATCCACTCCCCATGCATCGAGAAGAGAGACAACCTTCGGGGGTGAAAGGAGATTTTGATTCGGAGTAGTGAAGACGATATTCGAATCACTCGAGCTTTGAGCGGATGTCAGTTCGCCGGCCGCCGTGCATTCCGCCGCGGCGAAGAGGGAGGCGAAAAGTGCTCCTGCGGCAAGTCTCAATGCCGGCGAAAATGAGAAGGTCTTCATGTTCGCACCTTTGTTTGCATACTCTTGAAAACAAATCCTGGTAAAAAAAGTTTCACACTTCTGTAGCTATTCAATACACAGGAGAGCAAATTTCAGGTATCGTGTTTCAGGCATCGACGGCAGCGTTGGATGATCCGGCGCTGCACCTCCCATCGACAGCAATCGTACTTTTCTACCCGTTTTGACAGCGCTGTCATTGATAATGTTTAAAAAAGTTTCCTCCGAGATATGATGGGAACAGGATGCGGTAGCGAGGGTTCCTCCTTCGCGGATCAGCCTCATGGCGCCGCTATTGAGTTCCTTGTATCCTTTTGCGGCCGTCGCGACGGTCTTCCTG
Organism: uncultured Chitinophagaceae bacterium; assembly: GCA_964471785.1. Lineage (GTDB taxonomy): Bacteria > Bacteroidota > Ignavibacteria > UBA10030 > UBA8401 > JAGVPT01. The sequence goes on along the minus strand of CAYYHS010000234.1, from coordinate 1,057 downwards.
TTCTTTGTAAACGAAGGGGGATCGAGGATGACGACGTCGTAATGCTTTTTATCGGCAATCTCTGCCGCCAGAATTTCAAACGCGTCGCCCCGCTTGAATGTTGCCGAATGAAGATTATTCAAGGTGGCATTGACTTTCGATTTCTCAATTGCGAACTCCGAACTATCAAACCCGGATACGCACTTAGCTCCTCCACGTGCAGCGTAGAGCCCGAACCCCCCTTCGTTACAGAAACAATCGAGAACCTCGGCATCTTTTACGAATCGGCGGAGTGATGCACGGTTCTCCCGCTGGTCAAGGTAGAAGCCCGTCTTCTGTCCCTCGATGACGTCGATTCGAAACTTCAGGTCATCAAGTTCGATGATGGTCGGCTCGACAGAGCCGCGTATAATCCCCTTCTGCAGCGGCAACTCTTCGAGCGATCGGAGCGGAGATTCGTTGCGCTCTACGATTCCTCGCGGGGAAAACATGGAGACGAGGACGTCGCAGATAAGTGTCAGGCGGGAATCCATACCGGCCGAGAACGTTTGAATCGAGAGGTACTCATTGTACTTGTCGATGATCAGGCCCGGGAGAAAATCGCTTTCTCCATGCACGATGCGAAACGTCGCCGACTTCGGAAAGAGTCTTTTGCGCACGGCCAACGCAGACCCGATCCGACGTTCGAAGAACTTAAAATCCACCTCTTCGTCTTCCGACGAAAGAAACCGGGCTGCGATGAGCGAGTGGGGATTGTAGAATCCGATGCCGATTCGCTTCATGTCGTGCCGTACGATTTCAATAATATCCCCGCTCTTCGGCGCACCGTTGACCGCTTGGATTTCGTTGCTGAAAATCCATTGATGGCCGGACTGAACGCGATGTTCTTCGTTCTTCCGAAGGACGATGTTTTTTTTGCGAATGATCATTGGGAAACTTTGTGAAAAGTATCAAGAAAGAGAGGTAATGTCAAGGAATGGAGATGGTCGGTAGTGTCTTAATTTGGACAAAAGATTGTCATGTCCGCGAAGGCGGGCATCCATTCTGGCGCAAAAAAGGAATTATCTGGATTCCCGCT
>CAYYHS010000233.1:0-5123 GCA_964471785.1 uncultured Chitinophagaceae bacterium | reverse complement strand
TCCCTTAATTTTCTCCGCGGAGTCCAAGAAGACTCACCAACCAATCGCACACCATTGAACGTTGAAATTCCAAAAGGTGAGGGTCAGATACGGATCAAGTTTCGCGACAAGGTTGGCCCCTACTACCTCAATAACTCTTCTGTTGTCCGAGTTGGTTATATTCCAAACCTGCACCAATCTGCCGTCTGAGACCCTCCAAATACTGAACTCATAACTGTTGAGAACACTCCCCCTGGTTTCCATGATAAAGTAGGAGCCATCAGAGACTAAACTCCCCACACCGGTTACGGACTCGAACCCCGATATCGTATAGTCGAGTTCTCTTTTTTTGAAGTTCCACACTTCAATTTTGTGACCGTCCGAAAGAAAAATGAGACTGTCTCGAGAGAATAGCATTGTTCCGCCATAGTCCATTGCGGAGGGAAATGTATAACTGAGCGAGCCGGTGTTCATATCCCTGAGTTCTCCGGAAGCGTCATGTCTGCAAGCCAACATAGTTCCATCCGGACTGATATCGATTCCATACAATTCCCCGGCGAATACTTCTGTAGTCCAGTCGAGAACCCCGTCTCCAACATTCCAGCAATGGAGTTGGGCATTCATACTCCAATCCCCGCCAACCAGTTTGGTACACGTTGGATTGAATTTTAAAGCCACAATGCCGCTGAGGCACGACATCATTCGCAATTCCTTCCCGGTACTCGCCTCCCAGATTCGAATGAATCCATCCGTGTAACAGGCGAGCAATTTGTTATCCGGACTAATCACGGCAGATATTACATACGGTCCGGATTTTTGCCAGAGCATTGTTCGCTTCGCGATATTCCACAACATGCATTTAGACTGATTGCCGCAGAATGCTAGTTGTCCGTCGTCGCTGGTCGCATAGACTGAATAGGTGCTATTGTCCGAAGATAGCTTCACTGCTTGTTGCTGGCTTGGCGCAGGAATATAACCTACACTAACCGCAGCAGAGTAGTTGCTGCGATTAGCCAAAGCGGTGCTGCGAACGCGGAATTGGTATTCGATTGCCGGGTCCAAAAGGTTATCGACATAGAAGGTCGTGCCTTCCTGAACCCGTCCGATTTCCGTGAAGTCGGTAGTTCGGTCCCGTTTCTCGATACGATACGATTCTGTGAATGTGCAACTGTCGTCCCATTGGAGTTGTAACGAAGTAGAGTTGATCGAGGAGAATCTCAGGTTGAAAGGGGGCGGGAATTTCAACATGAACGAAGCAGAATCAATATCGGCTCGGTTCCCGCTTTGACTGACCGGATAAACGGAGTAGAAATAGGTCGTATCTGTCTGGATGGCAGTTGTATCATCGAACGATGAAGAGTTTGGGGGGAGCGTTGCAATGTGTTGATAGGTCCCGTTGGCGCCCTCTTTCCGGTCAATCGAGAAAGAGGCTTCATCCATGGAATTGTCCTGCCATTTCAGCCGCCGATGAGTAGGTTTGATTTCGGTGATGAGGAGTTTCGATGCCGCCAGGGGTACGTAGTGTTGTGAAAGATAATCGTGTTGATTATCGAATTCCGGCGACGGAGGTCCTTCGCAGCCAAGTAATATCAGACAGAAAAGGAGTCCGATAATACTGCGTTTCGGGCGCAGTGATTGCTCATTCATGGCATCATAGCTCCAAATCTGATCGCTTCAAAACCGAACCCGAATTTGGGCTCCCTGAGAAGTTTGCCGAAATGGCAATCCTGTCGCCGGCAATAATTCGGCAGTAGGGATAATGGTAATGCGGTCGGTCAGCAGATGATTGATGAGAGCATCGACTAGACCGTAAAGGTAGCATCCAGCGAACAACGACATGTAAATTGTCCTTTTCCGATCGTACGTGTCCAGGTCGGATCTTCGCGATTGGACGACAATGTGCAGGCGCGAGGCATCTTCTTCCGTCGGTGCTCTGCGATAGCTGTCGACCGCCTGATCGTACTGGTCGAGACGGTTGTCGTATTCGCTTTGGGACTTCGCCAACGCATAACCGAAGACAACCGACCCGGCAAAGACAATACCTGCTTCCATGTATGCTCCGTCGGCGAACTGTGCGGAGCCGGGGAGAACTGTTGTCATAAGAGCCCGCCCCACCGACGGAAACCCAAGTGAACCCCGGTAGAAATGCTGATATCCGTCTTTTATGGTTGTGATTATCTCGCTGCTCCTGCCGGTCAATTGATCTTCAATGTTCAGCTTATAAGTGCCGGCAGCAGTTTCGAAATCGAAGAGGGAGCCTTTTGAAACCAATTTATCATTCAGGAATACCGATACCGCAGGAGACTCGACAAAAACGCTCACGGATGATTCGATTCGTTTCAGCCGCGCGGTTACCCGAAACTCGTCTCCTTCATGAGGCGTGATCGTAGAAAACCAAGGCTGATAACCTATCTTATAGACCGTAATCTGGACAGGCTCCGCGCCCAGCCCGGAGAGCGTCAGCGGAGTGACGCCCATCGCTTCGTTCGCGACAAGAACGCTTGCGCTCTCTGGAGACGAATAGATTGTTACACCGGATGCTTTAGAGAGTCGGACAAAAAATGCCGAGTCCGATGGTGAGTTTGCAGCCAGCGTGTCCGTCCGAGATACATAACCGGCTTTTTGAAACCGCAATACTATCTTCCCTCCACCCGAGACGGCAACCACATAAGGGGTGGTTCCTTGGAGAATGGAGTCGGCGTAAATCTCAACGGAATCGGGAGAAGAGCGGACGAGCATCATCGTCTTCAGACTGTCCGAGATTTCCTGCATAGGCGCGGCACTTCCCTCTTCGATTGCAACGAGTGCCGCAAGTGCTAGTATTCTGATCAAGGGTCGAGGGATCGAACGGCATATTGAAAACATGAAATGGTCCTCTCACGAATATGATATTGCTGGAAGATCTGAAAACAAAGAGACAGGCATGTCTTGAACAGATTTGTTCCGCTGAACCCCTGTCTCAGGCGCGTTGTGCGCCTTGATTGAGAATCACAGTCCAATTCCACCCACTATTTGAAGGATGGAGGTAGGCTGTTCAAACTCGTTCTCAAGCGATATTCCGTTTCCCACCATGCTTACGCTATAGCGAGGTTGTCCCGACAAGTATTTCATTCCTATCGTCATCCGTTCACCTATTCTCAAACCTCCTGAGATGCTGAAAGCGAATGCAGAACCGGAACCTGAGCTGATGTTGATCGACTGAGATCCGGAACTGGCTGTCGCTTCCGGAGTCGTTCCAAACAATACGCCCATCTGTCCCGCGAAGAAGAGACTCGTTTGCTGAGAAACAGGTATGAGAACGCCAAAGCCCGTTACAGGCGCGATGGTTGAGTACGAGCCAAAATCAAGAGCAATGCTCGAAGGAAGCCCGGAGGCCTTTCGATAGGATAACTCGTCCAGCTTATTGTACGAGATGGAAATTGTTGTCAGCCAGAACACCTCGTGCTCAAGATTATAGGCCAGGTCCACCCCAAACGTATAACCGGTATTGGCAAACCCGCCGCTTTCGCTATCGGTGGCATGGAATTCGCCGACCGGCACCGCAACCCCGGCAAAGACGGAAAGCGGCCGATACAGCACTTCCTCAGCATTTTGGGCTCCATATGGCTTTCCTGCTTTGGCGAAGGGCCGCTGAACGGCGATTTTATTAGTAAGGAATGCCTCTTTGCTCATTTGGGAAATATCTGAGACGTCGTATGTTGCCACGGTGCTGTCTGACGTTTGAATAGTGACCGTTCGTTCGGGAATCATTTCGACGATATAGCCTTTTACTATCGTGCCGTCTCGCAGATACAGCACATCTCGCTGGGTCTGCGCGATAGCGATGGCCGCGCAAAAGAATGTCAGTGAGAGCAGAAAGATTTCTCTCCGGATCGAACGCTGAACAACTCTTGAATCTATCCGCCAAAGAAAGGGAAAAACACTCGATGTCACTCTTTGAGGAATGTTCATTTTAACACCTCGGAAAAATACCGCGGAAGTAGAGAGGCGGTGATGATATGTTTAGATGCACGTTGTCTCTCGTCTATTTTTTAGCGTTATGCCAAGATTGTTATGTCACTTGATCAAGACAAATCTTTTTGTCTCGGTAAATGGTCCGGCCTGCATCCGGTAGAAGTACACTCCGCTCGCAAAGGGTGACCCATTCCATTGCCGGGTGTAACTTCCCGCCCGCAATTCACCGGAGACAATAGTCGATACTTCTCTTCCCAAAACATCAAAGACCTTTAACGATACAAATGATTGCGATGGAAGATCAAACGCGATTGCAGTGGAAGGGTTGAAAGGATTAGGATAGTTTTGGCTGAGGCTGAATTGTTCAGGAACCTTTGTGTTGATTGTACCCAGACTTACGGAGGTAATCTCAGATAAGGGACGCCTCCAGACTCCGCTTCCCGTTGCTGCAAAGAGATACGGATCCAACAGAAGCAAAGAAGTCACGCTGCTATCTGTCAACCCAACACTGATACTTTCCCAAGCAAGCCCATTGTTATTCGAGCGAAATACCCCGCTTCCTGTTGCAGCAGCGAAGAGGTATGGTTTGTCAGACACGATAGAACATATCTGTTTACCCATCAACGACGAATCAACGAATGCCCAACCGGATCCGTTGTTAACGAGATGATAGATGCCGCCGCCGGTTGGAGGAGCGAAACCGCCTTCACCATACGTCATGCCTAGATTCCATGCCTGCATCCCGAGGAGAAGATTCGAGCCCGAGGCGTAAATACACTTCAACACCGAGATAGTATCAAAGATTGATCTACCAGGTATATGAGGCGAAAAGCCCGAATCAACCGACGACCAGTTTATGCCCTCGTCTGTCGAGACCATTATGGTGTTGTGGTATATGGAGACTCCCCGGACAGAACCGCCATATCCTCCGGCCGCAAAGAGGTTTGAGCCATCGATCGAAAATGCGTTCACGATAGAATGAGCATAACCGTCCGGGGGCGGCACCGTCATTCCCGAATCATGTGCCGTCCAATTCATGCCGTGATCGGTTGAGCGAAACAATCCGTAGCCCATCGTGCCGATGAAGATGTTTGAAGCGTCTGTAAAGATTGTGGGCGAAGGAGTAGCCATCGAGTCGGGAATCACATTGACCCATGTCGATCCGAGATCACTCGAGGCAAAGACAAAAC
>CAYYHS010000232.1:0-5123 GCA_964471785.1 uncultured Chitinophagaceae bacterium | reverse complement strand
GGGAATGACAAAACCGGAGGTATTGGTTTTTACACAGTCTCGATGACTTTGCCAGACGCAAAGCTGCAAATTGATTCTAAAACAAAACCTTTGCGCCTTTGCGGCTTGGCGAGAGATAATTTTTCAGATGTCTCAATTTAGCATTAGTACGTAAACTGGGGACAGGTCATATAAGAAAATTTATGAGGTTGAGATGATTAAATTCCTTACTCCGCCGGAATTCGAGGATAAAGAAATAACCCTGAAAGCGCAGATTTTTTTTAAGCTGGTGATAGGTTCTGCGATCATCGTGACATTTATAGAGGTCTTTGAATTGATCGTACTGCCGCAGAATTATCTACGGTGGATTTTTATTATCTGCTCATTTAATATTGTTTCCCTTGGTTTGCTATTCCTCAATAGAAAAAGAATGACCCGGGTTGCTTCCTACCTGTTTGCTAGTTTGTTAATTGTTCTGATCTTTGGATTGGCTTGGTCGGGCGGAGGTATAAAGGCTGCCGCAATTCAGGGAATCCCTATTGTTGTTTTGGCTGTCGGGTTGGTACTGGGATGGAAAGAGGGCGCGTTCTACGCTGCGGGCACCACAGTGGCTTGTATCGGATTGGTTGTTGTTGAGTCTTTGGGTTTTTTACCCGTCAGCAAAGTTGTTCCGACTTCATTGAGTGTGCTGGCAAATTCAACCATGCAGGTAGGTTTGCTTGTTTTGTTGCAGTACCTGATCGTTGGCAATTTAAATAAAGCGCTTCGTGAAGCGAAAGACGAGGTTGCTTTGCGCAGGCATGCGGAAGAAGCGCTAAAAACAAGCGAATCCAAACTGCGCGCAGTTCTTGACAATACCAACGATGCAATTGGTGTCCACATCAATGGAGTTTGGGAAATGTGCAACCCTGCCGCGATGCGGCTATTCGGTGTTTCTTCTCCACAGGAATTGTTGGGGACATCGATCCTCAAGGTCATCGTTCCACACGAACGTCCGCGCATCGATGGTTTTATTCGGAATCGAAAAGAAGGAGGCGAGGCGCCGGTGACGTATGTGACCCGCGGTTTGCGGATAGACGGCACTGAATTCGACATGGATGTTGCATTATCGAGTTTCATGTTGGAGAACAAACTTCACGTTTTGGTGGTACTGCGCGATATCACAGAACGCAAACAGCCCGAGGAGTCATTACAAAAAAGCGAGGAACGCTTCCGTCTCATTCTCGACAACATGCCGATTCTCCTTAATGCATTCGATAATGATGGAATGGTTATTATCTGGAATAAAGCGTGTGAAGAAGCCACGGGGTACAAGGCTGATGAAATAATTGGTAATCCTAATGCCATGAAATTATTGTATCCGAATCCCGAATACCGGACGAAAGTCTGGAACTCCTCACTCGACCGCAACAATAAAGAGAATGTGTATGAGTTGATGACCAAAAAAGGGGAACGACGTACGATAGAATGGTTCGACATCTATCATCGTCTTAAGGTTCCTGGTTGGGCATCATGGGGTATGGGGCAAGATATCACCGAACGAAAACGAGCGGAGGAAGCATTACGTGAGAACGAGGAGCGATACCGCGCGCTTGTCACCTTCTCACCTGATGCACTCTACGTTCATGTCGACGGCCGCATCACACTGGTCAATCCTGCTCTCTGCCAGATGCTCGGCGCCGACGATCCGTCGCAGCTTATCGGGAAGTCGGTATTCGAAATCGTGCATCCTGACTACCATGAAAAAGTGCGGGAGCGCTGGAAATTGATCAATGCAGATAACCCCGCGCCGCTTCTCGAAGAAAAGTTCATTCGCGTCGACGGCACTACCGTTGATGTGGAGGTCCGTGCGGTGGCGGTCGATTGGAAAGGATCAAGAGGAGTGCAGGTGATTGCACGCGACATCACTGAACGCAAACGGGCGGAAGAGGCTTTACGATTTGAACGCTTGCTGCTCCGCACTCTCATCGATAATATTCCTGATTCAATTTATTCCAAAGACATGTCTTGCCGCAAGACACTCGCCAACCTTGCCGAAGTGCGTAATTTACGAGTCCATGCAGAGGCAGACGTATTGGGGAAGGATGACTTCGAGCTTTACCCAAAGGAATTGGCGGATGGGTTCTTTGCCGACGACCAAGTAGTACTACAAACTGGCCAGCCGGTGCTCAACAGAGTAGAATATATTTTTGATGAGAAGGGCGAGAAACGATGCCTGCTCACTTCCAAGCTGCCATTGCGGGATAAAGAAGGCCGAACGATCGGTTTAGTAGGTATCGGCCGCGACATCACCGAACGTCAGCGGGCGGAAGATCAGCTCCGTAAGCTCTCTCTTGCTGTTGAACAAAGTCCCGTCTCCATCGTTATCACGGACATCTACGGGAATATCGAATATGTCAACCCCAAGTTCACGCAGGTTACGGGCTACACAATGGAAGAAGCCCGCGGAAAGAACCCCCGCATTTTAAAGTCGGGTGAGACTTCAACGAATGAATATAAGAGGTTGTGGGAAACAATCACCGCAGGCAAGGCGTGGAGAGGTGAGTTTCATAACAAAAAGAAAAATGGCGAACTCTTCTGGGAAATGGCATCGATTTCACCGGTGAAAAACCAGGACAATGTCATAGTTAATTTTGTTGCTGTAAAAGAAGATATCACGGGGCGCAAACTGGTGGAAGAAGCTTTGCGCCATGCACAGAAGCTTGAAAGTATTGGTACACTTGCGGGAGGTATCGCTCACGATTTCAACAATCTCCTCAACGCAATTTTGGGCCAATCGACACTCGCTATGAACAAGATTGCGAAAGAAAGCCCGGCAAAGGATCATATCGAAAAATCGATCAAGGCGGCCGAGAGAGCTGCTGATCTGACGAGGCATTTACTCGCTTATTCGGGAAAAGGAAAATTCGTTACAGAAGAAATAGACCTGAACCGCCTTGTGAAAGAAAACATCCAGATCCTGGAAGTCTCTGTCCCCAAGACCGCGCAATTGTTATTTGATTTGGGGTCTCCATCGCCGCATATTCAAGGGGATGTCGGTCAGATCCAGCAAGTTGTCATGAACCTTATCATAAACGCGGGAGAAGCGATTGCACCAAATCCCGGATACATTACTATTCATTCAGGGCAGATTGCACTTACAGAGAATGACATAGAATATTGGAAGTATACGAACACCCCGCTTCAACCGGGGACCTATGCGTCGCTGCGAGTAAACGACAGCGGGCACGGGATAAAGCCGGAGGTGTTGACGCGCATTTTTGATCCTTTCTTCACGACTAAATTCACAGGGCGGGGACTCGGTCTTGCTGCGGTCCTCGGAATCGTTAGAGGGCACCAGGGCGGCTTGCGTATCGAGAGTAAAGAAGGAAAAGGAACGGAGTTCGAGGTAATTTTTCCGTTAGTGGATGCTCCCACGATGACCGGCGAACCGGAGATGAAAGCGGCGACGATTGACGATGGAGGGGGAAAAACAGTTCTCGTGATCGACGATGAGCTTCCTATTCTCGAGTTGTTGAAGGATATTTTCACAGACGCAAATTTTAAGGTGATCGAAGCGTCGAACCCGATGGAAGGGATCGAGCTCTATCGGCGAAATCAGCATACTGTAGCAATTGTCATTCTGGATTATTCAATGCCGGGCATGAATGGTAAAGAAGCCTTCGAGGAGTTGGTGAAAATCAAGAACGATGTCATGGTCATGCTTTGTTCCGGCTACGCAGAAGAAGAAATAAAATCAGCCTTTGGGGATATCCACCCCCAGGCCTTTGTTCAAAAGCCGTACAAACCGGCTCAACTTCTAGAGACGGTTTCGAAGATCCTGCACAAATTGTAGTACTAGGTTATGTTACAGTTTTGCTTTTTTATTTAAGGAGAAGTCATTGCGAGGCGTTCTTTGCCGAAGTCCCGAAGGGATCCCGTACGGCGGGACAATCCCCATTTACGTTGGAGATTGCTTCGCTTCGCTCGCAATGACCGTCAAACTGTAACACCACTTAGTACTACTCTTGCTTGATTATTAAAACGGTTACTACTACTTTCTTGGAAAGCACGACCGATTTTGGGGCGGGCGGTAAACCTTCTGATTCGATGTTTGATGACGGGGGTTTTGTAGAGACCGTTGCGGTTCGTTACTTCACGCCTTGAGTAATTCAGTTTTATTGCCAAGTTACTTTCTTCAATCCATTACCGTGAGTAGACATGAAAAGTCTTACTTTCATTGTATCCATTCTCATCGCGATATGTGCATTTGTTTTCATTCAAAAGGGTCCCCATGATACGAGAGCCATAGAAGATGACGACAAATTGTTGGAGTCAATTGTCGGTGACAGAGATAATCCCGATGCTGCGTATCAATTTCGATACGCGATGCTGGCCGGCAAAGATCATAATATTAACCTGCCGAAACTGCGCCGTGATGCAGTCAACTACACAAAACAAACCCTGGTTCGCTCAAAGAATTTGATGAAAGTCACGACTCCTTTCTGGTCCGCGCTCGGTCCGGGAAATATTGGCGGAAGAGTGGGGTCCATCGTTGTTCATCCGACGAGCAGCAGTCTCATTCTTGCCGGGTCTGTTTCCGGCGGCATCTGGAAGACAACCGATGGCGGCGCATCATGGTCTCCGAAAACTGATGCGGGAGACATTCTGCCGATTAGTTCGATGGTCATCGACCCAACAAATAATAACGTCGTCTATGCCGGAACAGGAGAGGGGTGGTCTAATGTGGATGCCGTGTATGGGGGCGGAATCTACAAGTCGACAGATTTTGGCGACACGTGGACACTGCTTTCGAGTACGACCAGCTCATCCGCATCAAAATTTGGAGATGTGATGAAGCTGGCTGTGGATCCGTCGGGAAATATTTACGCGGCGACGAAGGATTACAAATATGGGTATGGTGCGTATGACTATACTCTCGAAGGCGGTTTGTACAATTCTGCGGATGGCGGAACATCCTGGACCAAAATCAGCTCCTCGACGTATGCAACGAACTATTTCAACCCGACGGACGTCCTTCCTATTTCATCCTCCACAATACTTTTTGCCGTCAACGCGAATGGATCGACATTGGGGGGAATTTATCGCACGACCAACGGCGGCACAAACTGGAGCCTTATTGCCTCGAACTTGCCAACGTCGAA
>CAYYHS010000231.1:0-5127 GCA_964471785.1 uncultured Chitinophagaceae bacterium | reverse complement strand
ATCCCTTATTTTCCCCTCTCGGACTCCGCGACTGAACAATTCAATGATCTGTTCCCAATTCTTCCGGCTCTCGGCGGCGTATTCCTCCTTCATTCCTTCCGATACCTGTCTGTGCACATTGGACTGGTGGTAGGAATTCATCATTCGAAAGTAGTGCTTCTGGGTGTAGTAGAATTCCTTGTATGCCTCATCCAGCTGCCGGAGAGTCTTAACAACTGAATTTCCTCCAGAAATAATTTCCCCGAACTTTGAACGGAGCAGGCGCAAGCCGCGCTGCATCAAGGCAAGGTAGATGTCTTCCTTACTTTCGAAATAGAGATACAGCGTACCTTTGCTCAATTCGGCCGCCGTAACTATGTCATCTACGGTCGCAATAGTAAGGCCTTTTTCGACAAATACCCGCTGCGCAGCATCGAGTATTTCTTCTCTTCTGCGTTCTTTTTCCCGCTCTTTTCTTTCTTGAATTCCCATAGACCATCAGACTATAAATTCAACTCTTAGTCATTTAATATGACGATATTATACGAAAAAAATTGTAGCAATGTTGCCATGTTTTTGTTAAATCTTTTTCATGATTGCCCCCCTGGGGTGGCTACTATTTGCCCCCCCAAGACGGCTCAATAGTGCCATATACACTCCAATCAAGTCAATAACGGCAATAAATCAGAGATTGAAAAATATCAGTTGAGATAGTGAATTTCCGACCGTTGAAGCTGGCGAAGAACGCCCAGGAGGATGGTCTTAACATGGTGGGGGAACGGCAACTATTGGAACCTGAGATGACCTGGCAAAAAATGACGGTTGTTGAATGGTGTGAAGCTGGAGGAGAGGTTATCCTTTCTATAAGGAACGCAAATGGACTGATCCTTATCCTGGAGCCGTCAGCGGGAGGACTGTAGAGGATGTTGCTTCTGCAGCGAAGCAACTTTGAAGAACTTAGAGGTTTAGGTCAAAGACAGGGAAGAAGTTTCGAACAGATGCATCCCTATGCTGTCAACTTCTTTTTTTTGACAACCGGATCTCGAAGAGTTCTTTCGACTTCGTGTAGACCCACGTCACGATGGCGAGCGTCATCAAACCGCCAAACACTGCGGATCGAACAGTGCCGATGAGCCTCGCCGCAAGACCCGACTCGAAGGCGCCAAGTTCATTCGAGGCGGCAAGAAAAATTCCGTTGACCGCCATGACCCTCCCCCGCATTTCATCCGGCGTCAAGACTTGCAGCAACGTTCCCCTGATGACCACGCTGACGCTGTCGAATGCGCCGCTCAGGAAGAGGGCGACAACTGAAAGGGTCATCCAGGGCGAAACCGCAAACACCAGAATGCAAATTCCAAACCCCACGATTGCAGTGAGCAAATTCCTCCACGGATGCTCCATGGCGGAGTTTCGGGCGAGCATCATCAACGTAAGAACGGCGCCAAGCGAAGGTGCGCCCCTAAGAATGCCAAGCCCCTCCGGCCCTACACGCAAGATATCCTGAGCATAGATCGGAAGAATAGCCACGACTCCGCCGAAAAGCACCGAAAAAAGGTCGAGCGAAATTGAAAAAAGGATGATCTTCGTCTTAAACACAAACCCAATCCCCTCCCGGATACTCGACACGACATTCACCGCAGGCTTCGATTCTACGACAGGCTTGTCGCTAATCCTTGAGTAGAGATAAAATGCGACCACAACCAGCGCAACCACCACGAGCAATGTGTTCGAGAATCCAACCCAGGCATACAAGAATCCGGAAATGACGGGACCCACCACGGCCCCGATTTGCCATGCAGAGCTGCTCCACGTCGCCGCGTTTTCGTAATGTTCAAACGGCACGAGAAATCCCCGGAGCGAGGTGGCGGTCGGAGACTGGAATGCCCTGCACAATCCAATGAGGAATATGGCCCCGTATACCGTGAGGAGGAACAACGAGGGGGCTAGCGTTGCCTGTTCTCTGGAAATGAACTGAAGCACTGCAGAACACGCCGCCATGCATCCGACACTTCTTCGGAGGATCTTGCGTTTGCTGAAACGATCCGCGATGTGACCGCCGAACAAAGAGAACGAAATAAACGGCACCGCTTCGACAAGTCCGATCATTCCAAGCGCGAGAGGGTCATGAGTCACCCGGTAGAGCTCATACCCTATCGCCACTTCCTGCATCATCAAAGCAATCGTCAGCAAAAAAGAAGAAATGACAAGATCTCGGAATTCGGGAAAGCGGAGTGCCGCGTACGGATCGTGGCGGGATAACGTCGGTCGGGTCAGGATTGTTAAGGTCGGAAGTTGTTGGTTTTAAGTTTTAAGCTTTACGTTCTACGTCCTACGTTCTACGTTTTATTCAATAGCGAAGTCCCGAAAATAATAACGGACTCTTCCCTCTTGATCTGATTACTGTTTACTGTTCACTGCCTACTGTTTTTTCCCCCGCGGTCCAGAACTATACGGATGCGTTTGATCACCTCGTCCGGATCGTACGGCTTCTGGACAAAATCGCGGGCGCCCCCCTTGAGAATCTCAGCCTTTAATCCCGGATCGAGATAGCCGCTTGCGAAAATGACATTCACCTGTGGGGAGAGTTCTTTCATGATCTTAAACGCATCCCATCCACCGATCTTCGGAAGTCCCATATCGCAAAGAACGAGCGCGATGCGATCTTTCTGCTGCGTGAAGATGTTAAGCGCCTCGACACCATCCGCAGCAGTAAGCACGGTGTATCCCTTTTCTTCGAGCGAGCTTTTCACCAACTCACGGAGAATCTCTTCATCCTCCACGAGGAGGATGGTTTCCGTTCCACCTTTCGAGACCTCGGCCTTCCTGGACTCTACTTTCGCGGTTTGCTTGAAACCCGGGGGGATCGGGAAATAAAGATGGAATGCCGTTCCGTGACCGGGAGAACTTACTACATCGATGAATCCGTGGTGACTATTGATGATGCCGAATACGACGGAGAGCCCGAGGCCTGTTCCGTGTCCAAGTTCCTTCGTCGTGAAGAACGGTTCAAAAATTCGGGCGCGGGTGGCATCATCCATCCCCGAGCCGGTGTCGACAACATCGATGCAGGCATATGGTCTGCTTTCTATCCCAGGAAATTTCTTGACCAGCGACTCGCCTTGGGCAACGCGGGTCGAGATCGTCAACGTTCCGCCATCCGGCATCGCATCCCGGGCATTGACGCAGAGGTTAAGGAGCGACTGCTGCACTTGCCCGGCATCCGCGACAATGGATGGGAGACTGCGGTCGAGGTTGAGGGAGAACGATACCGTCTTCGGAAACGTTTCAGCCAGCATTTTTGTCAACTCGGCGATGGTATCGTTGAGGTTTACCGACTCGAGGAGGACGTCTGTCTTTCGGGCAAATGTAAGGATTTGGCGAACCAGTTCTGCGCCTCGCTGCGACGCCTTGCGCAACGCATCCAGACTTGTGGAAAGTTTTTCGGGATCGAGATTTCCACGGCCGAGACGAGAAACGTAGCCGAGAATAATTCCCAGAATATTGTTGAAGTCGTGGGCAATGCCTCCGGCGAGCGTCCCGATGCTCTCCATTTTCTGCGCCTGCCGGAGACCGTCTTCCAGTTTTTTCCTATCCGTAATGTCGGTCGAAAATCCGCAGACCGCGTACGGTACACCATTGGCACCGAATAGCGGGAATTTATTTGAGATGTAGGTATGGAGACCGTCGCTGTGCGGCACCACTTCTTCCCATTCGACGGGAACCCCGGCCGCTACAGCTTTTTGATCATTTGCCCTGAAGCCGTCCGCCATCTCTCCCGAAAATAAGTCGTGATCCGTTTTACCGATGGCATCTTCGCGATTCACGCGGTAGAGGGTCTCAAAACGGCGGTTAATGAGAAGATACTTGCCCTGAAGATCTTTGACGTAGATGATTGCCGTCGAAGTATCGAGGATTGTTTGAAGCCGTTCTTCAGTCTCGCCGAGCCGGGAGAGCGTTTCTTCGAGGGTCGTATTGCGCTCCGCAAGCTGATTGACTTTCTCCTTCAACGCAATGCTCATCTCCTCGAACTTCTGGGCGAGGTAGTTCAGCTCTCCTCCGGACCGGATCGTGATGCGGTAGTCATAATTCCCTTTACTGATTTCAGAGATCCCCTGCACGAGTGAGGCAATCGGCTTCGTGATGCCGTTCGAGATGACGAAACCGATGACAGCGGTCACGACAAGAACGAGGATCGAGAGAGCCAGGAAGGCGTTCATGACTGGAACGAGTGAAGCGTGGACTTCGCGCTCGACCGGCTTCAGAAGAACATAGCAGATAGGCGCCGACGCTCCATGATTCAGGCGGCACAAGGCCGCTACATATTTCTCTCCCGCGGCATCCATCGTAAACACTTCAGGTTTCGCCCCCGGTTCGCGCGGAACGTACCCCTCTCCGGACTGGCGAAGCCATTTCTCCAGTTCATTCCTTTCGGAACTGTTGATCGTCGAGCCGAGCACGGTCATCTCTGCCGCCAACAGCACGTCGCTGTTCGTCATAGACTTTACGAACGCTACATCTTCATCCCGCAATCGGAATCCAATCGTCAAAGTTCCGACAACGTCATTTCCAACCGACACAGGCGCGGATGCGCCGCGATAGATGCTCCCGTTGACTTCCCAGACATCCGCGAACACCTCATGCGCCAGCGCGTGGCGGATCGATTCAAGCCCTGAGAGGTCGGCCGTCGATTCGCTCCCTGCAATGAGTTGAGCAATGGGAATCCCCTTCGCGTTGGTCAAGACGAACAAATCGCATGAAAGACTGAGGTTCAGCTCACGCGAGAGCTGCAGGGCCGTATTCTTGTCGCCGAGTTCGGCGACCGCCTTGAGCCGCGGAGACTCCGCAACGATTTGACATGACTTGACATCCTGTTCAGCACGAAGCGAAGTGATCTCACGGACAGTCGAGATGTTACCCCTGATGTCATCCTTGAATCGCGCCTCAACCTGGACACGCATCCAATAGGTGATAATAACGAACGTGATGATGAGGAGGCCGAGGACGACTCCCCAAATGGCGAGTAATATTTTGTTCCGAAATTTCATCAGAATAATTCTGCGCTAAATCCGACTTCGGTAAAGTACTGGAGTGATGCTAGTGCCGTTTCCCAAAAATATTCTTGTATTGTTTTCTCATTGGACACTTCGA
>CAYYHS010000230.1:0-5132 GCA_964471785.1 uncultured Chitinophagaceae bacterium | reverse complement strand
CGCAATGACGCTTGACGCCGTCAGACAAAACGGATTGAAGAAACTCCTCCCCGATATTCCAAAAATATCGGTGGGAATGGGTACCTGCGGCATCGGAAACGGCGCCAAAGAAGTGTACCAGAGCCTGGAAAATGCGATCAAGGCAAAGAAGGCAAAAATTCAACTCTCTATCGTGGGCTGTTTTGGCTTCTGTGCCGAGGAAACCGTCGTCAATTGCTATCTGCCGGGGAAGCCCCTCCTTATACTCCACAGGGTCTCTCCGAAGGATGCTGAGAATATTGTCGAAAGCCTCGCAGCCGGATTGATGCCGTTAAAAAAGGCGCTGTGCAAGATCGAACGGTGGAATTTCTACACGTCGAAAATCGAATTCGGCTCGGGACTCCCGAGCGTTCCATCCTGGAATGAAATTCCATTCTTCAAAGGACAGACAAAGCTCGTCCTTCGCAACTCAGGCCTGATCAACCCCGATGACATTGAAGAGTACATCGCCGTAGGCGGTTACAGTTCGCTGCTCAAAGCTCTCACGCAAATGACGCAAGACGCCGTCCTCGAAGAGATCAAAACTTCCAAGCTTCGCGGGCGCGGCGGTGCAGGTTTTCCGACGGCAATCAAGTGGGAGATGATGAAACGAATCGAGACGGATAAGAAATATATCATCTGCAATGCCGACGAAGGCGATCCGGGTGCGTACATGAACCGCAACGAGATCGAAAGCGATCCGCATTCCCTCATCGAGGGGATGCTCATCGGCGCGTACGTCATGGGGGCAACGGAAGGGGTGATGTATGTGCGGGCGGAGTACCCGCTTGCCGTCGAGCGTTTCCGGAGAGCCGCAGCCGTCGCCCGAGAGTACGGCCTCCTTGGGAAAAGCATTTTTGGTTCCTCATTCGGGATTGATCTCTCGTACGTCCAGGGAGCCGGTGCTTTTGTCTGCGGCGAAGAGACCGCCCTCATCGCTTCAATCGAGGGAAAAGCCGGGCGGCCTATTCCGCGGCCTCCGTATCCGGCACAGAAGGGGCTCTGGGAACATCCTACAAACATCAACAATGTCGAAACCTGGTTCAACATCCCTCTCATCGTCGCGATCGGTGGAACAGAATTTGCGAAATTCGGCACTGAAAAGAGCACAGGAACAAAGGTGTTCTCGCTCGTCGGAAAAATAAAGAATACCGGTCTCGTCGAACTTACCCTGGGCACGACTCTTGAGAAAATAATATACCAGATGGGCGAAGGAACGGGCAACAAAAAGAAGGTCCGCGCAATACAAACCGGCGGCCCCTCCGGAGGCTGCGTCCCGGTCGAACACTTCAATACCCCGGTCGATTATGAATCCCTCACAAAGCTTGGGACCATCATGGGATCGGGCGGGATGGTGGTGATGGATCAGGACAATTGTATGGTGGACGTCGCGCGGTATTTCATTGAAGTGACAGCTTCCGAATCGTGCGGCAAGTGCGCGCCGTGCCGTGAAGGACTTTCGCAGGCACTGGCAATCCTGAACAAGATCACGCGCGGCGAAGCGACGATGGATGACCTGGAGACACTGGAGAGCCTTGCCTACGCAATCAAGGATTCATCGCTGTGCGGTTTAGGACAAACGAGCGCCAATCCGGTACTGACGACGCTGCGATATTTCAGGGAGGACTACGAGAAACATATCATCCAAAAACGCTGCAAGGCGGGAGTGTGCGAGAAACTCTTCATGGCACTTTGCGAAAACAGCTGCCCGCTCCATATGAACATCCCCGGATATCTCCAGCTTCTCAAAGAAGGAAGGATTGAAGAAGCGTTCGAGTTGACCCTGCGAGACAATCCTCTCCCGGGCACTGTGGGCAGAATATGTTACTTCCACTGCCAGATGCGCTGCCGGCGGGACATGATTGACGACCCGGTTTCACAGGGAGAAATTCACCGCTACCTCGCCGACACGATGTATAAAATGGGGAAAGAGAAAGAGATCTATCAGCGCCTCGTCAAAGAAAAGCTATCATCCACCGGAAAGAACATTGCGATTGTCGGTTCCGGGCCCGCTGGGCTGACCGCTGCGTACTACCTTGTCCGCTTGGGCCACGGCGTCACCGTGTACGAAGGCCATGCAAAAGCCGGTGGAATTCTACAGTACGGAATTCCTGCGTACCGGCTGCCAAAAGACAGCCTGAACAAGGAACTCGAACTTTTCAAGAAACTCGGCGTGAAATTCGTCTTCAAAACCCGAATCGGCAAAGATCTTTCGTTCAAGGCACTTCAGAAGCAATACGATGCGGTGTTTATCGCGGTCGGCGCCCAGAAGGATGTGGAACTGGAGATCCCGGGAAGGGACCTCGACGGAGTTTTGTTGGGGTACGAATTCCTCGAGAGGTTTGCCAGCGAGAAAAACCTGCATATCGGGAAGAAGGTGGTTGTCGTAGGCGCAGGGAATGTTGCAATCGATGCCGCACGCTCTTGTCTCCGTCTCGGTGCTGACGTAACAATCGTCTACCGGCGCGATCAAAACGAAATGCCGGCGAACGCTCACGAGATCAGCGATGCGATAGATGAAAATATCCGCTTCATGTATATGTCGGCGCCTAAAAGGATTATCGGCGACGCGAAAGGAAAAGTTGCAGGGCTCGAAATTCATAAGATGAAGTTTGATGGATTTGACCACATGGGAAGGAAGAAGCCGATCGAAAGCGGCGAATCGGCCGTTGTAGAATGCAACACCATCATCCTCGCGCTTGGAGAAAAGGTCGAGTTTGAGCATGCGAATGAGATCGGCCTCGAGGTACGATCCAACGGCTCCATCAAGACGCACCAGCCGAGTTGCCGCACCAACCTGCCCAAGGTGTATGCCGGAGGCGACGCTATCACAGGTCCGGCAACCGTCTCCGAAGCCATGGGGATTGCTCGTCACGCAGCCGAGTCGATCGATTTCGACCTTATGAAAGAGAAACGGTTCCACAGACTCTTCAGGGAATTCAAATACAAGGATGAAATCGTTTCGGAGCCCGAGGTGAACGGAAAAATCGCTCCGAAAAAAATCTCCGTCCGAGAGAGAATATCGAGTTTCCAGGAAGTTCTCAACGGTTACACGGGCGAAGAGGCGCTTCTGGAGGCCGCCCGGTGCCTGCGCTGCGATGTCAAATGTCAAGAATCGTAAGACAAACAAGAGGATACTATGGAAAACAAGATGGTCAATGTCAAAATCAACGGCAGTGAATATCAACTTCCTCAGAGTTTGTCAATTCTCGACGCTTGCGTCCGCGCGGGAGTCAGAATCCCGACACTGTGTTACCTTGAGGATGTGGCCAAGAATGCTTCCTGTGGCGTCTGTCTCGTGGAAGTCAAGGGTGCCCGCACGCTTATCCGTTCCTGCTCAACGTGTGTTTATGAGGGGATCGAAATATCAACAAGCTCTCCCCGGGTCCGGGAGGCACGCAAGACCAATGTCGAGCTACTCCTTGCCAATCACCCCAAAGATTGCCTTTCGTGCTTGCGCAATCAAAGTTGCGAACTGCAGGCACTTGCGGCGGACCTTGGCGTTCAAAGAGAGAGGTTTATACGGACAAAGAAGCTCGAGGAATGCGACACAACATCTCCTTCGCTCGTCCGGGATCCCAACAAATGCATTCTGTGCGGACGGTGCGTCTCTGTCTGCGCGAATGTCCAATCCGTCTATGCAATTGAGGTTTCCAGGAGAGGCATCAGGAGCAAGGTATCGACCTACATGGAAAAGGGTCTTGGAAATGTTGCGTGCACCAATTGCGGACAATGCGCCCTTGTTTGCCCGACCGGAGCCATCGTCGAACACGACGATACCGAAAGCGTCTATGAACAAATTGCGAACCCGGACAAATTCGTCATCGTCCAGACCGCTCCTGCAATACGCGTCGGCATCGGCGAGGCGATGGGGATGGAGGCCGGCAGTCTCGTGACCGGCCAAATGGTCGCTGGGCTTCGGAGGCTCGGCTTCAACAAAGTCTTCGATACCCAGTTCACCGCGGATCTCACGATTCTTGAGGAAGGACACGAGCTGATCAAGCGCATGACCAACAGCGGCGTACTGCCGATGATTACTTCCTGTTCGCCCGGGTGGGTCAAGTTCGCTGAACATTTCTTCCCAAACTCGCTCGATCACCTCTCGACGTGCAAGTCGCCGCAGCAGATGTTCGGAGCAGTGGCCAAGACCTACTATGCCGCGAAACTTGGAATCGATCCGAGAAAAATGGTCGTCGTCTCGATCATGCCGTGCACCGCTAAGAAATATGAAGCACGACGGCCTGAAATGACGAGCGCGTTCGAATATTGGAAGGAAAAAAAGGCTTGGTCGGATGACGATGAATTCTACGACGTCGATTATGTGCTGACGACCCGGGAATTGGCCAGGATGTTCAGGGAAGCGGGGATTCAATTTGCCAAACTGCCGCTCGAAGAGTTTGACAGTCCGCTCGGTGAATCGACCGGTGCTGCCGTGATCTTCGGAGCGACCGGCGGCGTGATGGAGGCGGCCCTCAGAACCGCATACGAAGTTGTCACCGGAACCACTCTGACAAATATCGACTTTACGGCGGTCCGTGGCATGGAGGGAATCAAGGAAGCCGAGGTCGACATGAACGGAACCAAGGTGAAGGTCGCCGTAGCCCATACGCTGAAAAATGCCCGCCGGCTCATGGAACAAATCGAGAAGGGAGAGTCTCCTTACGCTTTCATCGAGGTAATGACGTGCCCGGGCGGATGCCTCGGTGGAGGAGGACAGCCGATCCCAACCACATGGGAAATCAGAAAGAAGAGAGCTGAATCAATCTATAGAGAAGACGCGGGAAAGCCGCTCCGGAAATCGCATGAGAATCCCGAATTGGCAGTCCTGTACAAAGAATTCCTGAAGGCACCATTGGGTGAGATGTCACATCATCTTCTTCACACCTCGTACGAAAAACGGGGACTCTTCGTTTGGAAGATGAACGGAGAGAAGAATGAAGTGACTGAGCAAACGCTGGTCTGATCCGGCGCTCATCTAGCCAACCGAATTTCATTGTGGAACGCGAGAACGGTACTCCGCCAGACTCATGCCTGACGGATTTTGGTACCGGTGTTGTAACCCCGCTCGCCGAACGGTTGTAGTTTCTCAATCCAGATTTGCTCGATGAGTGTCA
>CAYYHS010000229.1:0-5153 GCA_964471785.1 uncultured Chitinophagaceae bacterium | reverse complement strand
ACGTCGCGTAAGGGGAATGTATTTCGATACATTCTATCCTGAGAATGTGCATGGCTGAATAGGACGGCGGTGCACAATACTAAATCGAAGAAAAGTGATTTCATGTTATGCCTTTTTAGATTCTGACTCCCTCATCGGTCATTGAACAACAATGCCGCAGTGTTTCCAGCTGAACAAACTCTTTATTCGCGGATTGTGATTGATCCGATTGCACCTACCTAAAGAAAAGCTGGACCGTTTCCGTAAGATAGTGCTTGGCGTTGATCCGTCGTAGCTCGCCTGTAGTGATGAGCTGCTTGTGTACTATCATCCTTTCCTTCAATACGTCAACGAAAGCGACAACCGGCTTGTACAAGGAGTCCTCATTCGATGTTCGTGAAGGGGACCAACCCGGATCCGCACACGCAGTGAGTTTACACTCATCATTTTGTTTCCGCAAAGACCATTTTGTCAAGGTTAAAGAAGTCACCGTCGACAACCAGCTTCAACAAGTGCAGACCGGCATTAAGGTCTACTGTCTTTGTGATGACCTTCCAGTTTTGAAATCCTGACGTACTTGGCACTGAGATTGTCCCCGTTTTGTCCACGCCATCGCATTCGAGGTGGAACTTTCCACTATCGTAAGCTGATGAAACAAAGAATGAAACCTGGTACGTTGAATGTTTACTAACAGTGACTGTATATGCCATCCAATCACCGATATGGGTCCAACCCACGTCGTAACCGCCAGCAGTACATTTTTCGATGTCCACGCCTTCGTTAGGACGATATTGACCGCCTTCATTAACATTGTCTCTGTCATAGTACGCATCGCCCGGGCATCCAGAATCGAAGTCTTCAGCTTCAACGGTTCCTGGAATCGTATGTGGTCTGAAGGCCTCCTGCTTCATCTCGCATACTTCGACAAGTTTCCAACCTACAGAAGAACCATTTTCCGAATTGACCAATCCCGCCTTCTTTCCCTCGGTGAGAGGAGTGTCTATGGATAACATGGCATGCGGAAATTGTTTGTTGGATATTTTCAATAGGCCATTGTGCGAGTTTTCGATATGCCAACGTTGATTGTCATTCCCTGCGAAATCGGAAAGTATCAGTTCGCGGCCGGAAGTACTGCACTCGAAAACCCTCTTATCATCCTCACGGCTCAGAATTTCATAGAGGCCTTTACCCGCAAATTTCAATTTCCATTGGCTTGCAGGTTGCTTTCTTTTGCCGGTCAGTGTGAGTTCCGAACCAAGCACCAGGTTGCCTCTGTTGTCGCCCGGGACAATGTAATAATGTGGAGCGCAGTCAAGGTCAGCATACATCTCGAGCGTTGGAATCTCGCCGTTGAAACTGAGTTTCAGAACGTATGCCATCTCTTCGAATGAGCGCTCGGGCAGGCTAACGATGAGGCCTTCTGCAGCTTGCCTGTAAGTCAACGGCAGATATTTTCCGGCTTCGCCATTGATAAGTTCAACCGAATTCAGGTTTTTGAGACCGATTCTGTCGGAAGACAAAGTTCTGAGCAGCAATTCCTTTTCTCCTTTTTCCCAACCGAGCATGATGGCGTAGAGTGAGGTGCCGTCTTTCGACCTGGTGTATCGAATGTCTTTGGCGGTTCCTTCGGCCGGGGCAGTCATGACTCCATACTCAGCGCCCATTTTTGTAGGGCCTTCTCCATATTGTTGCCATGCACGCGTCGCATACACCGCTTCGCCGTATTTCTTGAGCCATGCGCCCATGGCAAGTAAGATATCCTTTTGTTGCTGAGGTATCGTGCCGTCAGCTTTCGGCGAGATATTGAGGAGCATATTCCCGTTTTTGCTTATTCTGTCCAAAAAGCTGTGGAGTATTTGTCTCTTGGAATAATAACCGATTCCCTCGGTGTAGCACCAGCTCGATGAACTGAGCGCGTCATCGGTAAGCCAATAATTATCCGTAATATCGGCGGGACCTCCACGCTCGTAGTCCAGCACAGCGCATCGGGTATTCAGGGCATCTTTGTACGTCGCCACCACTTCCTTCTGCCATTCGGCAGCCGAATTGTAGTAGTAAGCCAGGAATTGCAGAAGGACGGGTTGTGAAATAGCCTGCAGGTTGAAATCCTGATAAATAATATCGGGTCGATAACCGTCGATAATTTCTTTAAGCTTGCTCAACCAGTAGGTTTCGTTCTTTTCTTTTCCCTGCTGGCCAAAAAGCATTTGAAGTTTTGGATCGCTTGTGTGAGGCACGGGTTGATAATATCCGGTGATGTTGTATGCATGATGCATTGAAAGGATTATTCGCATGCCCTTTTTGCGGATGGCATCCGTCAGCAAGCCGACTAAATCAAGCTTCGGTCCCATCTCTTTTGCGTTCCAAGGATTAACCTTGCTCGCCCACATCGAGAAGCCATCGTGGTGCTCAGCCACGGGGCCGGCAAACTTTGCTCCCGCATCGGCGAAGAGTTGTGCCCATTCTTCAGGGTCAAATTTGCCGCCTTCTGACTTGAGCTTGGGCGCAAACTGAACGAAGTTGCCCTGCCTATCCTTAGCTCCCGTGATGAAGTTGCTGTACGGCCACTCAGACGGATCGCCATAGATCTCCGTCTGGTGCTTATTCTCCGGAGATCCTTTGATGTACATGCTGCGAGGATACCATTCATTTCCAAATGCCGGAACGGAATATACTCCCCAGTGGAAATAGATGCCAAATTTAGCGTCTTTGAACCACTCGGGGACAGGGTTCGAGCTTTGCAGCGAGGCGAAGTTCGGCTGAAAAGGGGGCTTCTTAGTCTGGGCTAAAATCTTGACCATCGTTCCCGCAGTGAACAGAAATAAGAAAAACGCAACTCTATATTTCATGGCCATTTGTCCTTTCAAAGATTAGCAGTTAAGGATTCAATCCACTCTAGATTGCACGTTGATCCTGTCTTCGTTTTGTCACGCTTGTTGGCAACATCAATTATCCTGCGGTTGCGGCAATCGAGAAGGTTCAAGCTGCTCTTTAAACTTGATAATCAGATCTTTCAGAGCCTTCAGGTTCACATCCCCGTTCCTCAGCTTTTCAACTTCCCACGTAGGAGGGATTCTCATTGGAGTAAGCTCTGCAGCTTCCAGCAGGTGGGCCGCCGTTTCAGCAATACCCAGTCCAACCTTCCAGGTTCTGGCGGAGTCTCTCAGCCAGGTATCGCTGCTATCGACGATCTTTGTAACCCAACCTTCTCTGTCGGGCACAGCTGGAAGTATGTCTGCGTTTCGTTTACGGAAAAATCCCATGATTGCGGCAGGGATCGACGGATCCCGAACGCTCCCATCCTCATAAAATACGCCATGAACAGGCCCCCATCCATTGCGGACAATCATGAGCTCCCAGATGTACCATCCCACTTTTGCGTTCATGTGTTCCTGGAGGGTGATGTCATACGGATTGGCACGGGCAATACATCCAATTTCACCGTTGATCAAGGGCTTATTGATTTTGGCCGCAAAATCTTTGGCCCGTTTGATATTTCCCCTGATCTCTTCGCGGGTCTGCATGTAATCGTGAAACTGGAGAAGATCGACGTAGTCCGCCAACTCGATCATACCATCGTCAAAAGCCATTCCGATGGTCACAGGAGTATTTGGATCAAACTCATGGAATGTTTTCGCCATGAATTTGGCATTTTCGAACTTGCTCAGGACCAGCTCCTTAGGGGTCGGAGGCCAGTCAGGTTCGTTCATGGCGTCCCAAAACGCAAGTCCAGGCTCATCAGAAATTGCATTGACAAGGAACTGAACCCATTCTCTCCCTTGGGGGCGCAATGCTGTATCCTGCAGCCAAGGCCCGCTACCGACAACAGGCATAACACCGATGCCTCTTTTGTAGCATTCGCGAACGAAATGCCTCAGTTTTGCGGGAAGAGCTTGCTTATCTTCGATGTACACTGCATAAGGAACAAACACCCGTACTTGATTAAGATTGAGACTCTTGGCCAGATTGAGGTCAAATACAGTTGTAGCGGAGTCATAATCGACCCACCAATCGACATGATGCCTTGGCGAATCCTCATTTGCAGGAGTATAATTGAAGCCTCTGATGAGAGATGGATCCTTGGATCCTCTGAAATCGAATCTTGGAGACTGTCCCTGGCGTGCCTTCACCGTGAAACTCAGAATGAAGATAAGCACGATGCCAACAATTGACCTGTTCATTATTATGTGGACCCTGTTTTTCATCATGGACATGCAACGTTGAATGGTGAAATGTTGTCTCAGTTCCTAGTACAACAGTAACTCCGTTTCTGTCCCATCGTATTGCACAACCTTGTCAACCTTGCCCGTCACTTCCACATCCGCCCCGTGATCCGCCAACACGACAACGACATTGAACGTCCTCGTCTTCAACATCCCGGGGAAGTCTCCCCGTCGCTTGCCGATTGTAAGCGTGTGCGTGCTGTCGTTCCATCGGAATTCGACAGTCAAATACTGACCCTTTTCATAGTCGTAGCCGTCGTTCTCATCTTCGTAGAGTGTGAACTCGCCATCGGCGCCGGGATAGATTCTGATTTCAACTGGATCGTTTCTCTCCGTGGAATATTGAATGGACGGTCCCATCGGAATAATGGAACCTGCTTTGACCATCAGCGGAATCCTGTCCAGAGGCGCAGCAACTTCCGTCGTCCGGCCTCCGTCAAAACGTCTGCCAGTCCAGAAATCGTACCATGCAGCCGATTCAGGTAAATATATATTCCACTCATGAACATTGGGTTCGGTAACAGGAGCTACGAGAAGCCCCTTCCCGAACATATACTCATATCGCTCGTTCAAGGCAATACGATCTCCGTTAAAGTCCATGACTAACGGCCGCATCATGGTTGAACCGTTCCTTGTAATTTGCCATGCTTCGGAATAAATATAGGGCAGCAGCCGATAGCGCAGGTTTAGCATCTTTCGCATATTGTCCTCGACCTGCTTCCCGTATTTCCATGGTTCAGTTTCGGATTGGTACCCATGAATACGAAATATCGGATTGAATGCGCCCCACTGGAACCAACGAGTCAGCAATTCCTGATATTTTGTATCGGTATATTGCGAATGCCCCGGTCTGAAAAAACCGCCGATGTCGGTTGTCCAATAGGGCATGCCGGTCATTGTATAATCGAGTCCGGCAACAATCTGCCTTTTGTATGTATCCCAGTTTCCGCC
>CAYYHS010000228.1:0-5155 GCA_964471785.1 uncultured Chitinophagaceae bacterium | reverse complement strand
GAATCAGAGCAGAACCTGGTCCGGTTGGGGATCTTTGAGAGCGCGAAAATAGAAGCAGGCATTCCCGTCGATTCCACGAATCCGCCATCCATTCCTGTACGCATCCTACTGCGATCCCGTGATCTGCAGGAGGTAACGCCGGAACTGCTGGTAGACGACGAGAACAATGCGCTCAACGCAGGTCTCGGTATCGGCTACAATAATCGGAATTTTTACGGTCAGGCGCGCAATCTTTCCGCTAACCTCAGGTTTCGTCTGCAATCAATCCAGGACCTGAATATCTCGGGTGCGCTTAAGGACGGCATCAAAGAACCCACCTTGCTGACGAAGACCGAGCTTCAGACGCAAGTCGTTCAGCCTTATTTCTTCACTAATAGAACGAGCGCCAGCTGGACCATTTCCGCAGCCTATGAGAAACAGGAATTCTATGACCTGAACACGCTGATCAACAGGATCGGACTCACAACAAAGTTCACTGACAATACTGTTGGGTTTGCCGATTGGAATCTGGAGCGTGTTGGCGTCAGCATCAGCGACACGACGAGAGTCGATATCACCACTTTCACCGGAACCCGCGAGAAACAGTTCAACTCGATTCTGACTCTCACGCTTCAACAGGACAAGACGAATGACGTCTTTTCTCCGTCGCTCGGTTACTTCCAATCTGTCTCGGTCGAAGAAGCGGGGGTGATCCCGAAATTATTCAACTCGCTCGGTTCCGGGCTCCCGTATTCTGAATACTACAAGCTATCGTTTTTGGAACGACACTATTTCTCAAACGGCGGCAGAAAGTCGGTTGTCTGGGCTTTCAGGATCAGGGGAGGGGTCGCCGAGTTGTACGATCCGAACAATACCACGCCGGTTCCGCCGACGAGAAAATTCTTCGCGGGTGGGAGCGGCAGCATCCGGGGGTGGAAATCGCGTGACCTCGCCGTATTCGATAATCCGGACCAAGGCGGAAACGTCATTCTGGAAGGAAACGTCGAGACCCGGGTGAGCCTTTTTCCGGAATCGGGGAAATTCTGGTTTTTCAACCTCGACAATATTATGGGTGTCGTGTTCATCGACTATGGGAACCTCTGGAATAAGCTTAGAGAAATCCAACCGGCTAATATCGCAATCGCTGCCGGAACCGGCTTACGGTACGAGACCTTTGTCGGCCCGCTGCGATTCGACCTCGGCCTTCGGGTCTATGATCCTAAAGAACCTGCCGGACAACGATGGATATTCAGCAAGAAACTTCTTACAGGATCATTCAGCGTGATCCAGGTCGGTATTGGTCAGGCATTCTAACAACTGTTCTGCAGAGCCATTCTTACAACGGAAATGATCTCTCTCAATCAAACCATCGTCGTGCCATGAGCTGGGGTTCCATCATCGGACAGGAACGAGCACGGAAGATCCTTCGCCGGTCAATCGAACAGGCAAGGATCGCACACGCCTATTTGCTATGGGGTCCGCGGGGTATTGGAAAAGACGCGCTCGCAATAGAATTTGCAAAAACCCTCCTGTGCGAGAAGCAAGGGACCGAGGCATGCGACAGTTGCCCCAGCTGCAGGAAGGTACAGATCCTTCAGCATCCGAACCTGAAAATTGTTTTTGCCCTGCCGGCCTCAAAATCCGATAAAGGAGGCGATAACGGAGATGGAAAATTTCAGCCGGAGTTGAGGGAGGAGATTCGAACACAGCTCGAACAAAAAGCAAGAAACCCTTACTTCCATATCGACATACCAAAAGCGACCCAGATCAACATCGGGAGCATTCGCGAAGTCAAAAAGGAATCCTCCTTCTCCGCCTTTGAAAAAGGAAGAAAAATCTTCATCATTTGCGACGCGGAATTGATGAACGATACCTCTGCAAATTCACTGTTGAAAGTCTTGGAGGAACCGCTCAGCGACACTCTTTTTCTTCTCACCACGGCGCGTAAAGAGAAGTTGCTGCCGACGATCGTTTCCCGTTGTCAGAGTGTGCGATGTGAAATTCTGAGAGACGAGGAAATTGAACATGCCTTGACGGAGCGGGAAAAGTCGTCGCCCGAACAATCAAAAATAATTTCGAGGCTTGCAGCGGGAGACTATTCGTACGCTTTGGAGCTTCTTTCCGGAGATCTTACGGCAAAGCGCGCAGAAGCGGTCGGATTCCTTCGGGCAACGCTCGGCGGCCGTAGCCTGAAGTTGATGGATGAGATAGAGTTGCAGGTTGGCGAGAACGACAGGGGGTCAGTCGAGCAGTTCCTCTTGCTGCTCCTGACGTGGCTTCGCGATGCGATGATCCTGAGAGAGGGGGGAAAGGCCGGAGTGATCAATGAGGACCAGAATGAAGATTTGTCGAGATTTCTGGCACGTTTCGGCAACGCGAATTTTCCTGCGACCATCGGCGCCGTTGAAAGAGCCCTCGAACTTCTTCGCGGAAATGTGTATCTTCCATTAGTGCTCATCTCCCTTTCTATCCGGCTCAAAAGATTGTTGATAAATGAACGATAAGTTCAACAGGATTCTCGTTACGGCCGCGCTTCCGTATGCCAACGGCCCGATCCACCTCGGGCATCTTGCCGGCGCTTACATGCCGGCGGATATCTACGTGCGCTACCAGCGTCTCAAGCATAGGGATGTGCTCTTCATTTGCGGTTCCGACGAGCACGGCGTTCCGATCACGATCGCGGCAGACAAAGAAGGCGTCTCACCGCAGGTGATCGTGGACCGGTTCCATGCCATGAACGCGAAATCCTTTGCCGACCTCGGTATCAGCTTCGACAACTACTCGCGGACTTCTCTTCCGATCCACCATGAAACCTCGAAAGAGTTTTTCCTCGATTTCTATTCGAAGAATCTTCTCAAGGAGAAGGAAGAGGAACAGCTGTATTGCGAAGTGAACAAGATGTTCCTGGCCGACCGGTATGTCGAAGGGACCTGTCCTGTGTGCGGCTATGAGTCTGCCAGGGGCGACCAGTGCGAGAATTGCGGCACATGGCTCAGCGTCGTCGAGCTCATCAAGCCGAAATGCAAGCTCTGTGGGACGACTCCCGTTGTCAGGAAAACGACTCACTTCTACCTGCCGCTCGGCGATTATCAACAACGGCTCGAAGAGTACATCCGATCGCATCCGGAGTGGAAGGACAACGTCATTAAGTATTGCCAGAGCTGGTTCAACGACAAACTTCAAGATAGGGCGGTGACGAGAGATTTGAATTGGGGCGTGCCGGTTCCTCTTGACCGTTTCCCCAACAAAGTTTTGTATGTCTGGTTTGACGCCGTTCTTGGATACATCTCATCGACGAAAGAGTGGGCTGAGCGGATCGGAAAACCCGAACTGTGGAAGAGCTACTGGCGGGATGAATCTACTCGTTACATTGCATTCATCGGGAAGGATAATGTAGTATTCCATTGCATTGTTTTTCCCGCGATGCTCATGGCCCGGGGAGGGTATATTCTCCCCGACAACGTGCCGGCGAACGAATTCCTGAACCTGGAAGGGGGAAAGTTCTCGAAGAGCCGCAATAACGCGATTTACGTGAAAGATTTTCTCGCATCGTTCGAGCCCGACTTGCTACGATATACAATAACATCGATCCTGCCGGAGACCCGGGATTCGGATTTTTACTGGAAGGATTTTCAGGCGAAGAGCAACAACGAGCTGGCCGATATCTACGGGAATTTTATCAACAGGACGCTGGCGTTTGCCGAAAAGAATTTCGAGGGCATCGTTCCTTCCCTTGGTACGTTGAACGAGCGAGACCGGGACATCACCGATGTCATGAAGAAGACCCCTTCTGTTGCCGGGGAGCTTTTCGAGCAATTCAAGTTCCGTGAAGGGGCCGCCGAGATCATGAATCTGGCTCGTGCCGCAAACAAGTACTTCAACGACAGCGAACCGTGGAAAACCGTCAAAACCGACCGGGAACAGTGTGCGACAACGCTTCACATCTGTCTTCAGATAGTCCGGTCGCTTGCAATCCTTATGGCTCCGGTCGTCCCGTTCTCATCGGGCAAGATCTGGACAATGATCGGGATGAAGACGCGTCTCGAAGACGAACGATGGGACGACGCGGGCGACATGCGTCTTCCCGAAGGACAAAAACTTAACAAAGCCGAAATAGTATTTAAAAAAATCGAGGATGAAGCCATCGAAAAAGAACTTGAGAAGTTGACGCCCCCGGAAGGTGAGACGATCCCTGCCGCAGCAAGAACTATGCTCCCTCTGAAACCGCAGATCACCTTTGAGGAATTTCAAAAGATCGATTTACGCGTTGCAAGGATTACAGCGTGTGAACCGGTGCCGAAATCCAAAAGGCTGCTGAAACTTCAGGTCGAAATTGGCGCCGAGCAAAGACAGATCGTTGCGGGGATCGCCGAACAGAGAAAACCGGAAGAACTTGTGGGGAAAACAGTCGTCGTTGTTGCAAACCTAGCGCCGGCGAAGCTCATGGGAGTCGAGTCTCAGGGAATGCTTCTGGCAACGAGCGGGTCCGGCGAGGCATTTGCGCTGGTTACCGTTTCGAATGATGTGGATTCCGGAAGCTCTATAAAATAATAGTCACGAAAACATCTCTCTAACATTTTTCACCAACGCAAGGATTTATAATGGAACAAGTCCTACCGTATATCGAATCCAACAGTGAACGATACCTCGCTGAGTTGAAACAATTCCTGGCTATCCCGAGTGTCAGCTCGCAAAAAGAGCACGGGAAAGACATGCAGAAGTGCGCCGAATGGGTCGCTGAACAGATGAAAACTGTGGGGATGGAAGGTGTCCAGATTATGCCGACCGGGGGGCATCCGTTGGTCTACAGTGAGTGGCTCCACGCACAGGGACGACCGACTGTTCTTTTCTACGGCCACTACGACGTCCAGCCGGTAGACCCGCTGAATTTGTGGACATCGCCGCCGTTCGAGGCAACGATTCGCGGAGAGAATCTCTACGCGAGGGGAGCCGCGGACGATAAGGGTCAGGTGCTGATCCATCTTAAGGCCGTCGAGGCGCTGATGAAAAAACAAGGGGCGCTTCCGGTAAATCTCAAAATGCTCATCGAAGGAGAGGAAGAGATCGGCAGCGATAATCTGGACAGGTTTGTGGAAGAACATCAGGATTTGCTGAAGGCGGATCTGGTCGTGATATCGGATTCCGGGATGTACGCAAAGGGAGTTCCATCAATTTG
>CAYYHS010000227.1:0-5169 GCA_964471785.1 uncultured Chitinophagaceae bacterium | reverse complement strand
AACTCGGCTATCGCTTCCCCGCAGAGTGGGAACCGCAGGCGGCGACATGGTTCTCTTGGCCGCACAATCGTGATACATGGCCCGGCAAGTTCGAGCCGATCCCCGATGTGTTCACCGGGATTGTCAAGACGCTTGCACCATACCAGCACGTTAATATCAATGTGACTGGAGAGGCGATGCGCGATGATGTCACGGCCCGCCTTCTGCGTGCAAACATTGATCCCTCCCGTTTCACCCTATACAATATTCCGACGAACGATGCATGGTGCCGAGACCATGGTCCGGCTTTTGTCATTAACCCGACCGGGCCTGAACCTCTTGCACTCATCGATTGGGGATACAACGCCTGGGGCGGAAAATATCCACCGTACGATTCCGATGACATCGTGCCCTCCCGCATTGCCGAGGCGCGAAAGCTTCCGGTTTTTTATCCCGGGATTGTCATGGAAGGGGGATCGATTGACGTGAACGGCGACGGCTGTTTGATGACGAGCAAATCGTGCCTGTTGAACGAAAATCGCAACCCCGCTCTCACACAAACCGAAATCGAAGAATTTCTTATCGAGTACTACAATGTGAAAAAGATTTTATGGCTCGGGGAGGGAATTGTCGGCGACGATACGGATGGACACATCGATGACACAGCCCGCTTTGTCAGCCCAACGACGATCGTTGCGGCAATAGAAAAGGATCCAGCGGACGAAAACTTTCCCATTCTCCAGCATAATCTTTCTTTGTTGAAAACTATGACCAATGTGCGTGGAAACCCTTTCCGTATCGTTGAGCTCCCCATGCCATCCCCTCTCTTCTACAATTCTCAGCGCCTTCCTGCAAGCTATGCCAATTTTCTTATCGGGAACGGCATTGTTATTGTTCCCACTTTTCGCGATCAGAACGATGCGGTTGCAATAGAAATTCTTCAGCGCGAATTCCAGGATCGCATTGTGGTGGGCATCGACTGCGTTGATCTTGTCCTGGGGCTCGGAACACTCCACTGCATCAGCCAGCAGGAGCCGCTCGTAAAAGGATGAGGGGGAAGGATGGGAAAAGACTCACCGAAGTGCTTTTGTTCTTGAATATGACGCCAAGGAGGCAACGATATGCGCGATCTCTTGAGAAAGTCTAATCTGAGAAATATTGCTTTTGCATTCATTCTTGTTGGATGCGCTGCGAGCCAGAATTTTCTCCATCACGGTGAGAAGATTGTTTTCCTCGGAGACTCCATTACACAACTTGGAGTAAAGCCGAACGGGTATGTTACTCTCATCGGCGACACCCTGCGAATGAAATATGCAGAAAGGAATGCTGAAGTGATCGGCGCCGGTATCAGCGGCAACAAAGTGCCGGATCTCCAGAGGCGCCTGCAAAAAGATGTGCTAGATAAAAAACCGACACTTGTGTTTATCTACATCGGCATTAACGACGTATGGCATTGGGTAACGCCGGGGCTCAAAGGCACGACCAAAGAAGACTTTGAATCCGGTCTCCGCCAGATTATCGGCGCAATCCAGAGGGAAGATGCCCGGGTAGTACTCTGCACTCCAAGTGTCATCGGAGAAAAAAGCGACGGGACCAACCCGGAGGACTCAATGCTGAATGAATACTCCACTATCAGCAGACGAGTGGCCCAAGAAACGGGGAGCAGAGTCTGCGACCTGCGGGGGGCTTTTATCGATTATTTGAAATCGCATAACCCTTCCAACGAAGAGAAAGGCATTCTCACAGTCGACCGAGTCCATTTGAACGACGCGGGCAACCGATTCGTGGCGGAACAGATGCTGAAGATTCTAGAGGAATAGATCATCACAAAGGCGAGACGATGATTCGAGAACCGATGGTTGAAAAGGGAGTCGGAAAAAGAAATGCATTTCGCTGGCGTGGCGGAGAGGTCCTCCGGATCGAAGGATTCAGCGATGCGGTCTTTGCCTTTGCCTTGACCCTGCTGGTCGTCTCACTCGAAGTCCCGAAGTCTTTCAATGAACTTCTTTTGACGATGAAAGGCTTTGCGGCGTTCGCGGTATGTTTCGCCCTGCTCACCTACCTCTGGTATGAACATTATCTATTTTTCCGCCGTTACGGACTGGACGATCCGTTAACCGTCGTATTGAATTCGATCTTGCTCTTCGTCGTCTTATTCTATATTTATCCGTTGAAGTTTCTCTTCACGCTTGTCGTGAGCCAGCTTCTTGGCATCGTACCGCAGCATAATGTTTCAGAGCCAATCCTTCAGACCGGACAGACGGAAATGCTCATGGCAGTCTACGGCGCCGGGTATCTGGCAGTCTTTCTCCTTTTCTCGCTCCTTTACTATCACGCCCTGCGGAAGAAGGAATACCTTGGCCTCTCACAGATTGAAGTTTATGACACGAAGTCGGGCATTTCCGGAAATTTGATTCATGCTTCGGTCGGAGCGATGTCCATTATCTTCACGTTCATTTTCGACGGCGGCTGGCCGAGCTGGGCAGTCTATTTTTTGCTGGGGCCTCTCCTGACGGCGCATGGAGCGATGCGGGGAAAAGGAAGAAGAAGCCTGGAAGAATGATCACTGGGGGGAACACAGGAACTTATCCGGAGCAAATATATGTACAGGACCATTGAAGATTTCACCGATCGATTGGCGCCAAGAGACGTCGTCAACCTTGAGGATTTTCCGCACACTCACAGATGCCTCGCTTGCTCAACGTGTTACCGGCGAAGGCCGTTCACTTGGCTTCCTTGCTTGGCATATCACTAAATCGCTTGGTGAAATGGGAGACAGGGCCGGGTTGCACGTTCCCGTTCCTGCAGACGACATATCCATGCCGGCGAAAGCAGCGGACATTGTTGGAACATATCTCTCTGCGGCGAGATCTCTGGGCGATGAGGTGCGGCAACACTGGAATAACTCGTCGCTGGAGGAAGAAGTGGAGATGTACGGAGAGAAATGGAAACGCGGTTTTGCTCTTGCTGCGTTGGTTCGCCACCAGACTCATCATCGCGGCCAGATGACCGTCCTGATGCGGCAGGCGGGACTTTCGGTGCCGGGGGTCTGCGGGCCTTCGAAAGAAGAATGGGCGCGATGGGGAATGCCCGCGAAGGAATAACATTGTGGAAAGGATAAGCACTTCAATGGATCCATCGATACGGCTCACTCCCGCCAGTGAAAAAGACATCCCTCTGATTCTCAGGTTCATCAAAGAGCTGGCGGAGTATGAAAAACTCTCAAAGGATTGCGTCGCCACAGAAGTGCTTCTTCACGACTCGCTCTTTGGAAAAGTGCGGTACGCCGAAGCGCTGATCGCACACTATGAGAATGAACCTGCGGGCTTTGCCATATTCTTTCACAACTTCTCAACGTTTCTCGCACAGCCCGGAATGTACCTGGAGGATCTTTACGTTGTTCCCCACCTGCGTGCGAAAGGAATCGGGAAAGCTTTGCTTGAGCGCGTTGCCCGTACCGCGAAGGAGAGGGGCTGCGGAAGATTTGAGTGGGCTGTTTTGGATTGGAATGAACCCTCGATTGCATTCTACAAGAAGCTCGGCGCCGTTCCTATGTCCGACTGGACAGTGTTTCGCGTCACTGGCCGCGCTCTCGACAAGCTCGCCTCACTGCAAGAAGAGTAACTTCTGTTGAGATCCTTTCCAGTAAATTCTCCACTTTTGCGTAACCCTCCCCACCATCGCTGCGCCTGACAATGCAATAATTATTGACGCCCCACGGCCAGGGCCTCGACTTCAACTTTTCTCACAATACTGTGAAACAATGTTCTATTAGAGTCGTAGAATGACATAATCTGAGCACGAACATTTTCATGTAACAGTATAAACCTCTATACATGATTGTTTTATAGCAATATGTAAAACTGGTGGCGATTGAAGAGAGTCCTTGACAATAGAACACTGTTACGCTACATTAGAGAAAACGAAATCTTATGGAACCCGACCAAATATCAAAAAAAGACCTTCTGGACCTTACGGGCATTTCATACGGCCAACTCTATCGTTGGAAGCGTAAGGGTTTGATCCCGGAAGATTGGTTTATCCGGAAAGCCACGTTCACCGGTCAGGAGACCTTTTTTCCCCGGGATGAGATTCTCTCCCGGATTGAAAAGATAAAGAACATGAAGGAAGATCTTTCGCTGGAAGATATCGCCGGGAAATTCTCTCCTCTTCCATCCGAAGTCAGGATGAGTACAAATGAGGTTATCGTGCGAAAGATCTCATCTCAAAAAGTTGTAGAAATCTTCACGCGCGCACATCAAGGTCAGGAAAGCTTTGCTTTTCAGGACATCTTTGCTCTCTACGTCATGAGCAAATTGCTGCAATCGGGGGACCTCAACTTCGAAGAAGCGGAGTGCGCAGTGAAGACAGTGCAGGAAGGCTATCCGAAATTCGAGGGGAGAGCGTACGATCTGATCGTTATCAGGAAACTTGGCGTTGCAGCATGCGCGTTGGTCTCGCCAACTGCCCCGGTGTTTTTTGACGCCGATTCCAAGGTTATCGTTCGCACAAGCCTCTCAACCTGCCTGGAAGAGCTTAAAATGCTAATGTAAGAGAACAGTGGACTTGCGTCCAGATTCGCGGACAAACTCAGATAATCATCGCTTGTTGAAAGGACAATACTTCAATGGAAAAGAGAATAAAACACGACTTAAAAATATCCGGGAGCGCAACAGCATCCGGAGGTTCTTATAACAATGTCGTCATCAGCGGACAAGGCGACATCAACGGCGATTTCGATTGTGTCGAGCTAAAAGTCTCGGGGGCATCCAAGCTTAACGGAAATGTCCAGGCAGGTTCGGGCAAAGTGATGGGAACGGCCACGATCACCGGAGATCTGAAGGCAGATGATTTCAAGGTCGGCGGTTTCATGCAAGTCCGAGGAAATGTTGAGGCCAAGGTGTTCAGAGTTGAAGGGGGCGTCGTTGTGGGGAACAATTTTTCGGCGGAGTCGCTCGAGATAAAAGGAGGTCTCAAAGTGAAGAACGACTGCAGCGCAGAGACATTCGTTTCGAAAGGCGCTTTCACCGTCGGCGGATTACTGAGCGGTGATGCCGTGAACATCGTTCTTTACGGACCGTGCCGCGCAAAGGAGATCGGAGGAGAAAACATTGAAGTGCACAAAGCGAGCACGTTTCACATTGCGCAGATTGTGAAATCTATTCTCTCATCTCTCGATCTTGAGAACGG
>CAYYHS010000226.1:0-5208 GCA_964471785.1 uncultured Chitinophagaceae bacterium | reverse complement strand
TCTTCCGCTAACTTTCGCAACCCGCCGCATCAAAGATTCCGTGAGAACATTCTCGCGCGACAAACGGGCTTTGGCGCTCACCATTGGCGGGGCAATTTTTGGACCTTACCTTGGAATCACTTTGAGCCTTATTGCGATTTCCTACACCAAGGTCGGCATAGCGGCAACGTTAATGGCGACCGTGCCCATTCTTATGCTTCCGCTCGTGCGCATTATCTATCGCGAACATCTTACATGGCATGCGATCGTCGGTGCATGCGTGGCCGTTGCAGGTGTGGCGATTCTATTTCTTCGTTGAGTCCTCGGACAAATGTGGGGCACGGATTTCCGCCTGCCAACGACCACTCTTTTGCACTCTTTTCCGGCCCTCAAATAAATAGGAGCTGTTTCTTCCCGTGAATGTGGGCTCGATTGTCGTATTGCATTTCGACAAACTAATCCATACTTTTTGCTCCATAATTAGGGTATGGGGATGCCAAATTCTGGTTCGGAGCGATAGTGAACAAGAAGGTCTTAATCGTCGACGACGAAGATTTCTTACGGAGTTTTTATTCCCATTACTTCGTGAACAACGGCTTCACCGTTCTCGAAGCCGACAATGGCCTTGACGGCGTCAGCATTGCAGAGGCGGAGAAACCGGATCTCATTCTCCTCGATCTCATCATGCCCGGCATGCATGGGTTTGCCGTCTGCAAGCAGCTTCGCCAGAATCCGGCCTTCGACAATACGACAATCATCATTACGTCAGCGAAGTCGTACAAACCGGATATCGACAAAGCAATGGAACTTGGAGCCGATGCATATGTGATCAAGCCCGTTGAATTCGATGAGCTCTACGAAATTGTGAAGGAAAAGATGAAGCAACGGGGGAGGAAGGAAGCATGAGGGTTCGCTTCTGGGGAACCCGCGGATCG
The DNA here is from genome assembly GCA_964471785.1 of uncultured Chitinophagaceae bacterium. Taxonomy (GTDB): domain Bacteria; phylum Bacteroidota; class Ignavibacteria; order UBA10030; family UBA8401; genus JAGVPT01. The sequence goes on along the minus strand of CAYYHS010000226.1, from coordinate 4,294 downwards.
ATCGCGACCCCGGGCCCGTCAACGTTGAAATTCGGAGGGAATACTTCCTGCGTCGAAGTCCGTGCGGACGGACATATTCTCGTCTTCGATGCCGGCACCGGTATCCACAATTTAGGGCTCCAATTGGGCAAAGAGTTTGGCTCGCAGCCGATCACCGTTCACGTCTTTATCAGCCATACCCACTGGGACCATATACAGGGATTTCCGTTTTTCATGCCAGCCTACGGAAAACAAAATCGGATCATCCTTTATGGTCCTCCGGGGCGGGACAAGACGCTCCGTCAGATCATGCGGATGCAGATGGATTCCGACTATTTTCCTGTTGCCCTCGGCGATATGAACCCGAACATCGAAATACTTGAAGTGAAAGACCCGATCACAATTGGAAATCTTTCAATCACGAACTTCTATTTGAACCACCCCGCAATGTCGCTTGCCTACCGGGTTTCGGACGGCAAGAAAAGTGTTGTCTACGCGACTGACAACGAGCCGTACAAGTACACGCTCCCCTCTCACGACGATACGACCCAGCGCCTTGGACTTCCGGAATACTTGGATGAAAAATTTATCGAGTTTCTAAGCGGCACGGACTTGTATATTGGAGAAGCGCAGTACACACTCGAGGAATACAAAGCGAAACTTGGCTGGGGACATTCACCGATAGAATCGACTGTCGAATTCTCGGTCAAGGCAAAAGTAAAACGGCTCGCCCTGTTTCATCACGACCCGTATCACGACGACGCTTTCGTCGAGAGCATGGTTCGGCAAGCGCAAAAACTTCTCGCCGACCAGAAGAGTCCCGTCGAATGTTTCGGCGCGAGAGAAGGAATGGAAGTCGAGGTATAGGCTCTGTCTTCTCCAATCCTGTCTTCATAAGGTATACCGCCGTAGCCTTACTTTACGGTTTCTTCAATCCAATCTCCCATTATCTTTAAAGCTTCCGGGTTTACAGTTTCCTCTATCTTTGCATATTCCAACGGCGCGCCGGTTTGCGCTTTTTGAAATAGATGATTTAACCCCGGGAGTATCATTGCTTTCGCGCGTTTGTTGCCGCTCTTTTTGAAGGCAGCCTTCATCCCTTTGATATTCTCCTCCGCCGGCACTTGCAGATCTTTACTGCCGTTAAGTGCCAGGATCGGACACGTGACCTTTTCGAGCGCCGGTAACGGATCATACGTCAGGAACAAACGGAACCAGGGGGATGAAATTTGACGGGCAGTCATCTCCGCCTCTTCCGTGTTCACCTTCCTTCCTGTCGCACTATCCTCCGCCATCGATTGTTCAATCACGGAGCAGAGTCTAGTTATAAGTTTAGCTGTGTCCGATTCACTTGCTGCGATGGCAAAGAGAGAACGGTTAAGCCGAAGGTCGTGTGAAATTCTTTCCGCCGGGACGCCCATTGCTGCGCTGATGAGGGAATCTTGAAGGTAGAGGATTTGATCGCCGCGGATTGAAGGACCTGCCATCAACACTACGAATGCGATGTCTTTTGACTGGCTTGCGACCATCGGGGCGATAATTCCCCCTTCGCTGTGACCAAGAAGACCGATCTTGCTCGAATTCACGTCGTTGCGAGTTTTTAAGTACCGTACGCTTGACATAACATCTCCCGCAAAATCAATCGTCGTTGCGGTTCTGAATGTCCCGGTCGATTTCCCCACACCCCTATCATCCACCCGAAGAACCGCGATTCCTCTCCGCGTAAGATAATCAGCAATAACGAGGAATGGTTTTTGTCCGAGAAGTTCTTCATCCCTGTTTTGCGGTCCGGATCCGGTGATGAGTAAGACGGCTGGGAAAGGACCGCCGGAGTTTGGCTTCGTCAATGTGCCTGCAAGTGTTATCCCCGCTTCCGTATTTTTGTAGGAGACCTCTTCGCTCAAATATGGGAATGGTGGTTTTGGTTCTTGAGGATGAGATGTTACTGCAACTTCGCTGATGGTGTGAATGTCGAGAGGGAGGGACACTCCACCCTGTTTCCAATTTCCGCTGATGACAGAATCCCCATGTTGTAGTAATCCATAAAACCCTCCGGCAATAATCTTGACCTCAAATGCTACACTATCACCAATAGTAGTGATTTTATCGACGAGAATGCCCTTCGCTCCCTGATCGGGGCTGTCCATTGTCGCTTTAAATGCACCGGCCGTATCTTTGTCGATGTGAAAAACTATTCGTAATTCCATTCCTTGAACTTTCAAAGTCCCTTGCCACAGGCCGGTGATGTTTTTGGCGGATGCAGCGGCCGATCCGTTCAGCAACAAGAGAAGCATGGAGATTGAAAGGCAAAAGCTTCGTAGCATATTCATGGTGACTCCTTATGGTGAAAGTGGTTTTGATGCCTCGTTGGATGATTGATTGCTGCGCTGCTGATTCTTCCTTGCCAACCTGCCGGCTTTCTTGGTAAGGTCCGTCAACAGGTACTCAATCTGCGCATTGACGCTTCGAAGATCATCGGCAGCCCATTTTTCCATCGCAGAATAGAGTTCGCCATCCACCCGGAGCAAGAATTTTTTCTTTTCGCTCATTGGTACAAAGTGCCTGTATTGATGACCGGCTGTACCTCATGCTCGCCGACAAGGGCAACCAACAGATTATTCACCATTGTTGCCTTCTTTTCTTCGTCGAGCTGGACGATATGCTGCTCGCTCAACGCCCGGAGGGCACTATCAACCATTCCGACTGCCCCTTCAACGATCTTCTGGCGTGCGGCGACAATGGCCTGTGCTTGCTGCCGGCGCAGCATCGCTTGTGCGATCTCTGGAGCATACGCAAGATGGCTTATCCGCGATTCAATAATATTGACACCGGCGATCTCGAGCCGGGCCTGGAGCTGTTTTTGAAGATTCTCAGCGATTTCTTTTGGATTGCCGCGAAGCGAAGCGCGTTCTTCATCTTGTGCGTCATACGGATACTCCGATGCGAGAGAGCGGATTGCGGTTTCGCTTTGCACGGCAACGAATTTATCATAATCCTGTACATCGAAGAGAGCGCGTGCGGAATCGACGACGCCCCAGACGATCACTGCGGCAATCTCGATCGGATTACCATGTAGATCGTTCACTTTGATTTTGTCGCTGTTGAAATTGTGGATGCGAAGCGAAACATACTTCCGTATCGAGAAGGGGTTTGCCCACCACCAGCCGGACTCGCGCACAGAGCCGATATAGCGTCCGAAGAAAACAAGAACTGCAGCCTGATTTGGCTGGACGACAAAGAACCCGCGTATTGCAAGTCCGATAACAATAGCGATCGGAACAAAGACCCAGGCAAGATCCGGTTGTGGATCCCGCGGAGAAACCATCATCCTGAGGACATTGTAGTCTCCAACTGCGAGCAAGAAAGTGATGACAAAAGCGACGAATCCGTTCATTCGTTTGGCGGTGTGTTCAACAACGTTTTGCATAATGTTCTCCTTTTGTGATATCATGACAATATCATTATCATATCAAAAAGTCAAGCCCTTTTTAATGAACCGGCAAATGGGGCCTAGAACATTGAGTGAAATCATCAAAAAAGTCGGGTGTGAATCGCACATTTTTCACACTACTTACAGCCTTGGAAGCATACCTCACTTCATCATTAATTCTGAAACACTGCATGGAAACTTCTAGAAACGGTACGGATCGCCTTCGCGAAGACCCTCCGGCAAAGGGCCATTGCATTTCGAAATTAATAGTGCTTTCATGATTCATGAAACGAATCTGCTCGATGTGCGTCATCCTCATGCTTCCCGTGCTTCTCTCCAGCCAGTCGAAGGATTCGGCGACGACGCTTATTTTTCTGGCGGACACCCAGGCGCCTTTATGGTTCGAGAAAGTTTACCTTCAGTATGAAGAGAACGAAAAAGCCACCGCGCTGATTTTCGCCGACATCCTTCATGAGCAAGATGTTGCCGCGGTGATTCACGGCGGCGACCTCACTTCACACGGCTCCGACAAACGATCGTGGAGTCAGATTCGGCCTTTTATGGATTCGCTGCACGCTCTCTCAATTCCTTTCCTGGCTGCGAAGGGGAATCACGACTACCTCTTTTCTGCTGGGTCGGCGATGCGGAATTTCAAAAAGTATGTTCCGGAAAACCGCGGTGACTACTCTTCGTGGAAATTTGGACAGGTGGCAATTGTCCTGCTGAATTCAAATTTCCCGCAGCTTGAGAACTCTGAAATCCTGCGTCAGCAGATTTGGTATGATTCAACGCTCGCCGCTTACCAGAAAGATAGTATCATCCGTTTTGTCATCACAGTAGATCATCACCCGCCTTTTACAAACGACAGAATGGTTTCCGGGTCAC
>CAYYHS010000225.1:0-5215 GCA_964471785.1 uncultured Chitinophagaceae bacterium | reverse complement strand
GTCCGGCTTTGCGGCATATAACTCCGCCCTCTCAATCAACCGAAACTGTGTGCAAATTACAGTGACACCCGGGGTGAAGCTCGGTGATACTGTCGCGGTGACAATCGAACCGCCGACGCAGTACGTCTCGTTGATCAATGACGCAACAATGGGGGCAGATACGGTGCCATCCACTCTTGAAATCTCGAGAAAGTTCAAAGAGCGGTTGAATACCATTGTCGTGAGGGGCAAGATGCCTATGAACGCGAAGCCGGAAAAGGAATCGATCAGCGTCTGGGCTCCGGAAATGTACTTCCTTACCCTCGCGCATGAAGAATTGGAACGTCAACAAATTACGGCAGAGGGAAAACTTCTTCTGGATTCCGTACCCCGAAGCGCGCTTTTGGTCTCTCAACAATCGCGCTCAATGGATTCAGTTCTCATCTATCTCAATAAGGCAAGCGACAACCTCTCGGCGGAAAACACATTAAAAACAATTGGGGCCGCATCATTCGGCTTTCCTGCTACCTCAGACCACGGCATCTCCGCTGCAAAACTCGCCCTTGCGAGTTTTGGGATCGACTCAACGAAGTACCTCATGGTCGACGGATCGGGGGTATCGCATTACGACTTGATGACACCCGACATTTTTATTCAACTCCTTCGCGGGATGTACGGCCGAAAGGACATTTTCGATTTGTACTTCAATACACTCCCGAACGCCGGGGTGGACGGATTGCTCGCGAATAGAATGAAAGGTTCCGCTGCACAAAATAACCTTCATGCAAAAACGGGAACAATTAGGGGGGCGAGCGCGCTCTCGGGATACGTTCGAACGTCCGACGGCGAACTGCTGGCCTTTTCGATGATGATGCAGAATTACGTCGGGTCTGGGGAGCCATACAGGAAAGCACAGGATGCCATCGGAGTTCTCATGGCAGGCCTGCGGCGGAAATAGAAAGGGCTGCATGATTGCCTGCAGCCCTTCTAAGAAGTTACGGTGTCTGGATCATTACTTCAGCGTCTTGATCCTTACGTCGCCTCCAGATGTTTCAGCCCTGATAACATTACCGCCCCCGTTGATCTTGCCTCGGAGTTCCTCATCTGAGATCTCACCTTTGACCGTAATCGGCAACTCGCACCTGACTTTCCCTCCACTCGTGGATGCTTCCAAATTCGCAGCGATGTTGTCATTGACGAAGATGTTGATATCTCCACCCGAACTGTGAACGTCAATGCCCTTGTTTTCTCCGTTCAATCTGAGGGAGACGCCGCCGCCTGAAGTTTCTGCATGAACACTTCCGTCGATGGAAGCAAGTTCGATCTCTCCTCCGGATGTCTCTACGTTGACATCACCCATGATGTCGTCTGCTTTGACATTTCCCCCCGACGTTTCTCCTTTAAGTGCTCCCCTAATCTTCCGTGCGTCGAGGTTGCCGCCGGACGAGTTCACGTTGACAGTCCCTTCTACCGATGCGACGTTAATGTTGCCTCCGCTCGTCTCAAATCTCACATCCCCTTCCAAATTCTGCAAAGACATATTTCCGCCTGAGGTTGATGCCTTCACCGAGTATTTTTTGGGAACCATGACATGATAGTTGATGTCAAGGTCGCCCACATTCCATTTGAAGAAATTGTTGTCATTCACTTTGCCAACGACGGTAACACGATCGCCGTCCTGCGAGAATTTCACATCGAAACGTTCGGATCGCCGATCTGACCCCTCAATATCAACCTTCACCAATACTTCCTCTTTGTCCCACGTCTGTACATCGACATCACCCGCATCGGTCTCGAGAAGAAGATTGCCTCCGCTCTTTACGGAGAATTCTTTTTCGACATGCCTGTTCGTCGACGATTCATCGGATCCGAACATCGAACGGAGTTCCTCGCGAGGTGTATCGGCCGCTGGTTTTTCAAATTGTGAGTTTGAATACATCACCATGACGCCGCCAAACACTGCCCCGACGATCAGGAACGCCGTGATTTTTGCCCACGCCGCGGTTGAAATTTTCATAATAACTCCTTGAAATCGTTCAATCTAGTGGTCCTGCCCTGATAAAGTAACGAAAAGAATGGGCAAAAGTTGCAACGGCAGGCCAAAACAGACGGGCAAGAGACATGCAGAATGCACAACTGCCGGGTGATCGTCGTCTTTATGGTGTGTTGAGACGTTCACCTCGTCCGGGCGAACCTCCGAACGGGATGCGTTCGGCTTGCCAGCATCTATGCGATGGCATTAGATTCCGGTCACGAAATGATTTCTTTCGAACTTTCGGCAGGATGACATTCAGGCGGAAAAGAGTGATACTAACCATCTTCATTCAGTGCCTGAGTTTGACATTCCCGTCCAGAATAAGGCACGGGATAAACTCCAGCGGAAATCCAGATGCTTTTGTTTGACGCCATGGATGGATGCCCACCTGCGCGGGCATGACAATCGTGGACTAAAATTCAGGCGGTACACATCACCGTCTTTCGTTGCTTCTCTTTCCCAATTTTAGTATACTTTTTTCACCATCCCTGAATTCAAAATGCTCAAGAGTTTCTTATTTTTCTGCACGATTGTATTCCTTTCATCGTGCCACCAACATCAACCCAAACCTCTGCAGACGCCGCCTTCAACCGCGGCGCTTCCGAACATGAAAGTACCAGATTTTCAAGGGGATCAAGCCTTTGCTTATCTGAAGGCGCAGACAGAATTTGGACCTCGGTTTCCAAATTCGGCCGGACATTCAAAATGCCTGGAATACCTGGTCTCCGAATTAGGGAAATCTGCCGATCACATCTCCCGGCAAGACTTCGATTACAACGGGTACAATGGCGAGCTGCTTAAACTCACGAACATTTTTGCTGCATTTAACTCCAACGACACGAACCGCATTCTTCTTCTTGCGCATTGGGATACCCGGCCCCGCGCCGACGAAGAAAAGAACCCTTTGAATCAGGGCCGTCCAATTCTTGGAGCCAACGACGGTGCAAGCGGGGTCGCGATCTTGCTGGAGCTCGCACGACTTATGAAGCAGAGTCCCCCGCCGATCGGTGTCGACATCTTGTTTGTCGATGGCGAGGATTACGGAAAAAGTCATGACCTCAATCGATATTTCCTCGGCTCAAAACATTTTATGAGCGTGAAGCCTTTCGCCTATCGGCCGCGGTTTGGAGTACTCCTGGACATGGTTGGCTATAGAGACTTGCGGATTCCGATGGAACAAAACTCGATGACGTACGCGCCCGAGGCCCTCGAACTCCTCTGGTCGACTGCGGAGAAGCTTGGCGTCACTCAATTCGTAAATGTTCCCGGCGAAGAGATTTCCGACGACCATCTGGCGTTCAATAAAGGGGGAATACCGACTGTCGACATTATCGATTTTCAGTATCCCTATTGGCACACCTTGGAAGATACGCCCGACAAATGCAGCGGCGAGAGCCTTGATGCCGTTGGGAGTGTCCTCGCGCACGTGATCTATCGTTCATCTTCTGCCGGCGCACGATAAGGGGGATACAATGAAAGATCGCTCTTCAACAACGCACTTCGGGTGGTACGAAATTCTGCGGATCATCGTTCCTGGGTTTTACTTCGTTTTTCTCTGTTATGTCTACTCTGCCGTCTTCAACCTGTCGATCTATCCGTTTGACACATGGGAGATCGGCGTCCCAACATTTTTTATCGGCGGTCTTCTGGCCGGTCTGACCCTTTACGCGAAAGAAAGTCCTAAGAAGCGAAAGGCATTTCAGTCAAATCAACCGAGTCAATTCATTCTCGAACGCTCCAGACGGGTAAAGGACGCTCCGGCGATGGACGAAAATGACGCTCGGCGGCTTTATTTCTACATTCTCAATCACTACATGCCGGAGGAGGCTCAGGAAAAGATATTCTTCTTCGGTACAGTCTACCATGTCATGATCAGTATTCGAAGAACGTCTTTCGGATTCGGTCTCGTCGGACTTGTCCTTCTCATTGCCGATTATACGATGAAGTCGCATTTTGAACTCGCGTCGGTGCTGCCGATCGCCGTTGTCTGGCTCGTTTATGCAGTTAATGTACGGTACAACAAAGCCGACCGGAATATGCAGGAAAACTATCATGACCAGATTTTTTGGCTCACGATGAACACAAAACTCGTCGACGATCTCATCGCGCAGCGCATGCACCTTGATCACACCGCATGAATAATGTGTATGTTGAAATCGTTTTGACTGTTGCACCCGACCAGGCTCTGCGGGAATTGATATCGTTTCAACTGCACGAGTGGGGTTTCACGGGATTTCTTGAAGACGACCTTAGCATCCATTGCTTCCTGCCAAAACCTCACTGGAACGAGAATACCCAGCATAGACTCGGCGCTTTCCTCGCCGAACAAGAACCAGCCTCAGTAGTATTATCCAGCATCGCTGAAGTCGCAAACGAGAACTGGAATCGCAAGTGGGAAGAGACAATCCTCCCGATTGAAGTCGGCGATCAATTTGTCATCGCTCCATCGTGGCATCCCGTTCCCGCATCAGCCGGCAAAGTCGTCGTCACGATCGATCCGAAAATGTCATTCGGAACCGGATACCATGAATCAACCCGCCTTATGCTGCGGATGATTGAAAAACACGGAACGGCAAGGGCACACGTACTCGACGTCGGTACGGGCACGGGAATCCTGGCCATCGCTGCCGCAAAACTCGGTTCCGTCCATGTTGTGGGCATCGACACCGATGAATGGTCTTACACCAATGCGAGGGAAAATGTCGAGAAGAATGGCTGCAACGGCGTCGTGGAGATCCACTTTGGTTCTCTTGAAGTTGTCGCGGAAACCGGCTTCGACATGATTCTCGCTAATATCACAAGAACTGCTATTCTTGAGTTGCTCCCTTCGTTGGTTCAAAAACTGAGGAAGGAGGGAGCCCTCTTGTGTTCTGGGTTGATGATTGAGGACAGAACAAGCGTTGAGGATGCGCTCCGGAATGAAGGATGCACTCTTCTTTCCGGTGCAACAGAGAACGAATGGATTGGGATCGCCGCTCAAAGGGAATGAAGAATGACGATCAGCGTTATTGATATCGGAACGAATACGATACTTCTCCTTGTCGCGCAAACAGAGGGACGTCGAATTGGAAAGGTTCTCCACGATGAACAGGTCATCGCAAGACTCGGCAAGAGAGTCGATGAACGGCGGCTGATACAACAAGAAAGCTTCGAGCGGGCGGCAAATTTTCTGGCTGCATACCGCCGGACGTCGGAACGATT
>CAYYHS010000224.1:0-5215 GCA_964471785.1 uncultured Chitinophagaceae bacterium | reverse complement strand
ACGGTCCTGCTGAAGCTCGGCAAATTACCGATCATCGCCGAAGACTTAGGTCTCATGACTGACGACGTTATCGCTCTGAGGGACCGGTTCAGCTTTCCTGGAATGAAAGTACTTCAGTTTGCGTTTGCGGGGGATCCGAAAAATCCGTTTCTTCCGCATAATTATGCCCCGAACGTGGTCGTCTACTCCGGCACTCACGACAACGATACGACGATCGGCTGGTTTAAGAGTGCCACGGAACGGGAACGGGCGTTTGTGAAAAAATATATCGGCACCGACGGGAAAGAAATTCACTGGGATCTCATCCGGCTCGCATCCCAATCGGTCGCGGATATGTCGTTGTATCCGATGCAGGACGTGTTGGGGATGGGCACCGAGGCCAGAATGAATCTCCCCGGCAAGCCATGGGGAAATTGGGAATGGCGCTTCTCGTGGAATGAAGTTACTCCGACGCACGCAGCCCGACTTTATGAATTGACTGCTTTGTTCAAGCGCTGTACATCCGAGCGTCTGGAACTGCCGGCGTACCCCCACGGAAAGAAATTGCCTTGATGGTTTAGCAAGATTCACTTTCTCACCTCCGAACAGCACCAGGAAATTATGGATCAGCACGAATACCAACAGGAAATGAACGCCCTCATGGTTCGCCGCCGCGAGGAGCTGGACCAGTTGAAGAAACTCGGGATCGAACCTTACCCTCACCAGTACGAACGAGATGCATCCTCGGCAGACATCCTTGCAACCTTTAGCGATGAAGCGCCAAAGCGGGTCGTTGCGATTGCCGGAAGAATTATGTCCCTCAGAAGGATGGGGAAGGCGTCGTTCTGCCATCTTCAGGATTCCATGGGAAAGATCCAGGTCTATTTACGAAAGGATGATCTCGGAGAAATCTATGAAACTTTTCGGCTTCTCGACATCGGCGATATCATCGGCGTGAAAGGGTTCGTATTCAGGACCAAGATGGGCGAAGTTACGATCCACGCTCAGGAGTTTACGCTGCTGACAAAGTCGCTTCGTCCGCTTCCAGTGGTAAAGGAAAAAACAGACGACCAAGGGAATAAAGTTGTTTTCGATCCTTTTGCCGACAAAGAACTCCGCTACCGCCAGCGTTATGTCGACCTCGTAGTGAACCCGGCGGTGCGCGACATTCTGATGAAGCGCACGAAGATCGTTAGTGCTCTACGGAAATTCTTGGATGAAAAAGGATACCAGGAGGTAGAAACGCCGGTATTGCAACCGCTCTACGGCGGTGCATCAGCCCGTCCGTTTGTCACCCACCATAATACCCTCGACATGCCTTTGTATCTCCGCATCGCGGATGAACTATATTTAAAGAGACTTATCGTTGGCGGTTTCGATGGTGTGTACGAAATTTCGAAGGATTTCAGGAATGAGGGGATGGACCGGACTCACAATCCGGAATTCACAATGATGGAATTGTATGTCGCGTACCACGATTACAAGTGGATGATGGAACTTGTCGAACAGATGATCCATTCGGTCGCAATGGCCCTGAATGGAAGCGCGAAGGTTAAGATCGGCGATCAAGAGATTGACTTCACGCCGCCATGGAAACGTCTGACGATGTTCGATTCGATCCAGGAGTATACCGGGCGGATGTTGAGAGGCAAGAGCGAAAGCGAACTCCGGAGCATCGCGAAGGAGATTCATGTCGACATCGAACCCTCGGCGGGTCCCGGCAAGATTGTCGACGAGATCTTCAGTGTGAAGGTTCAGCCGCACCTGACTCAGCCGACGTTTATCATGGACTATCCGGTAGAAATGTCTCCGCTGGCAAAAAGGCACCGCTCCGAAGAGGGGTTAGTGGAACGATTCGAAGGAATGGTGAACGGCCAGGAAGTGTGCAACGCTTTCAGCGAGCTCAACGATCCAATCGATCAGAGAGCCCGGTTTGAAGACCAGGTACGTATGAAAGAGCGGGGCGATGAGGAAGCGCAGACGTTGGATGAAGACTTTCTCCGGGCTATCGAATACGGTATGCCGCCAACCGCCGGTCTGGGCATCGGCATCGATCGTCTCACAATGCTTCTTACCGGACAAGATTCCATCCGCGACGTTATCTTCTTCCCTCAGATGAAACCGGAAAAATGATTACGGAGTCAATTCCGGATTCGTCTCATCCTCATTTGCAGGAAGGCATGAGACACTTCGTCGATACCCTGCGCATACATTCGCAATCCTTAACGATTCTTCGTCGGAAGGTGTTTGACACCTTCCATCGCGATGAAACCGAGTCGCTTGCATGATCTTGGTCGTCTTGACTTTGAGCCATTTTCTTGTAAATTATTGAAAAATATACCCTTAAGTCGTTGAATGGTGAAATGCGTCACATCGCGTATCAGAGTTGTGATGTATTCTACATACTCCTTGCCCATGGGAATCTGCTTCCCGAGAATTCGTACCACACAGATTTGAAGTTACTGATCTCACATGATATTTAATGAAGGATTGAAAAGAGGACTTATGAAGAGAAGGTTTTCTACGCCGGTCGTCGTATTGTTGATTCTCGTCTCCATTCTTGGCGGCATGCAGCTCAACACGCTTATTTCCGGCGATAATATTTACGAACAGCTTGGGAAGTTCAAGGATGTCCTCAGCCTGACGGAAAAATATTATGTCGACGAAGTCGACACGCAGAAGCTGACAGAATCCGCGATCAAGGGATTGCTTAATGATCTTGATCCACATTCCGTTTACATCGATTCAAAACAACTGCCGCGCGTGACCGAAGAATTCAAAGGGAAGTTCGAAGGTATCGGTATCGAATTTGCCGTCGTCAACGACACCATTGTCGTTGTACAGCCCATCGGAGGAGGACCCAGCGCGCAGCTCGGCATCCTTTCCAACGACAAGATTGTGAAGATTGACGGCAAGAGTGCAATCGGCTTCACAAACGATCAGGTCATGAAGAGTCTTAAAGGGCCAAAAGGGACAAAGGTCTCCGTGAGCATCGTACGGCCGGGAGATTCGGCCATGCTGGAATATGAAATTGTCCGCGACGTCATTCCATTTAACAGCGTCGATGTCTCTTATATGCTGGACGACGAAGTGGGCTACATCAATGTAACCAGATTTGCCGAGACGACGAATTCCGAGATGCTCTCAGCCCTCCAGAAGTTGAAGGCCGAGGGGATGAAGAGATTGGTCCTCGATCTCAGGTTTAACCCGGGAGGCTACCTTGACCAGGCAGTTAAAATGGCGGACTTGTTCCTCGACGGCGATGTGACCGGCGGGCAGCGGAGGATCGTCTACACAAAGGGCCGTCGTCCCGATTTCAACGAAGAATATTTTGCATCAACGAACAGCGAGTTCGAAAAAGTCCCGCTGATTATTCTCGTATCGAACGGTACGGCGTCGGCCAGCGAAATCGTCGCGGGTGCGATACAAGATTGGGATCGCGGATTGATCGTCGGCGAGACCAGTTTTGGCAAGGGGCTGGTCCAGCGGCAATTTGAACTGGCAGACAAGTCCGCGTTCCGTCTCACGATCGCCCGCTATTATACACCAAGCGGCCGCCTCATTCAGCGATCGTACGCAGCGGGGAAGGAAAAATATCAGGAAGAAGCATTTGAGAGACAGGAGACCGAGGGAGACAATCTCACGCACAGCGAAGAAAGCGACTCTACGCGTCCTGTTTTCAAAACTGCTGACGGCAGAAAGATATACGGCGGCGGCGGCATCACACCGGATTACATCGTGAAACCGGCCGATGCCACTCCGTTTACTGTCGTTCTCCGAAATCGAAACCTGTTCTATGAATTCACGACCGCCTATTTGGCGAATCATGCAAAGGACATCAAAGAGAAATATAAGGGGAATTTCCAGGAGTTCGACCGCGCGTTCGCAGTGGACAACGCTCTGATGACCGAGTTCCTTGACTTCGTGAAAGGAAAGAAAGTAGAGTTCAAGGAGGATCAATACGCAAAGGATAAGGAATATATCCAGGCGCGGCTCAAGGCCTACATTGCGAGGAATTTCTGGGGCAACGACGGGTGGTACCCTGTCATTCTGAAATCGGACAACCAATTGAAGAAGGCCCTTTCGTTATTCCCCGAAGCGGCAAAAATAGCGAAACTTCAGTAATGAACGTCAGCGCATTTCGGAGTGCGGCTCTGCAGAATGGCAGCAATCAGTACTTGGTTCAGCGCTGCCATAAGAACGGAGTGATTGTTCTCTTCTCTGCCATCGTGCTCCTGACTTCCGTTTCTCCTTCTGCTCGAAGCGCCGAAGTCGGAGGTTCTCGGATTGCTTCGATTGAGTTTGCCGCTCCTCAGGGGATGTTCATCGTTGGAGAAAAGCTCGAATATGAAGTGAGTTATTCGATCTTCTCCCTCGGGACTGTGTCAGTCGAAATCCTCGATACCGTTCGAAGAGCGGGCACGGTTCTCTATCGAGCCCAAGCCCTCATGGATTCGTACAGCGGAGTTCCCTTCGTAAGTTTGCATTGGATGTTTTACAGCGAGATCGATCCCCATTTCTACTCTCATTTTTTTTCGGGAGATGACCGAAAAGACACAGCGAATATTTCCTACTCCGATTACACCTTCGATTATCCCCGGGGCAAAGTTTTCATCGAGAAAGGGATTACAGCCAAACGAGAACTCTCGACCAAAAAGACCGACACAATCAGCACAACATACCAAGACGGATTATCCCTGTTCTATTACGCCAGAGGAAACGTCCATTCCAACAGAGAAGCAAATGTGCCGACGTTCGTGAACGAGAGCAAGGTGAACACCTATATCAATTTTGTGCATAAGCCCGGCTCGTCTGAAATTGACGCAATAAAATATCCTGTACAGACTGTAAAATTCGAAGGCCGCGCAGATTTTGTCGGCATCTTTGGGCTTACCGGAGGATTTGAGGGGTGGTTCAGTGATGATGACGCAGCCGTTCCGATTGTCGCAAAAATGAAAGTGATTCTGGGAAGTATCCGACTTGAACTTATTCGTTGGCACCGGGATGGGTGGGTGCCGCCGCGGGCTGTCGGCGAGTAAATGCCGGGCAGCATCCTGACATATCGCGGAGTCACTCCGAAGATACATCCGAGCGTGTTCGTGGCCGAAGGGGCGCATGTCATCGGCAATGTGGAGATCGGGAAGGAAAGCAGCGTCTGGTTCAACACTGTGATCCGGGGCGATGTCAACTTCATTCGAATTGGCGAGCAAACGAATATCCAGGATCTATCGCTCCT